>NZ_RZSL01000003.1:0-63429 GCF_003997355.1 Mesorhizobium sp. M1E.F.Ca.ET.041.01.1.1
GGTGGCCTGAAGATCGCCGCCGTCAAGGCGCCGGGCTTCGGTGATCGCCGCAAGGCCATGCTGGAAGACATCGCCATCCTCACCGGTGGCCAGGTCATCTCGGAAGACCTCGGCATCAAGCTCGAGAACGTCGGCCTCAACATGCTCGGCCGCGCCAAGAAGGTGTCGATCTCCAAGGAGAACACCACCATCGTCGACGGCGCCGGCAAGAAGGCCGAGATCCAGGGCCGCGTTGCCCAGATCAAGCAGCAGATCGAAGAGACCACTTCGGACTACGACAAGGAGAAGCTGCAGGAACGTCTGGCGAAGCTCGCCGGCGGCGTTGCGGTGATCCGCGTCGGCGGTGCGACGGAAGTCGAAGTCAAGGAAAAGAAGGACCGCGTCGATGACGCCCTCAACGCGACCCGCGCGGCCGTCGAAGAAGGCATCGTTGCTGGTGGTGGCGTCGCGCTGCTGCGCGCTTCGGCCAACATCAAGGCCACCGGCGTCAATGCCGACCAGGCCGCCGGCATCAACATCGTGCGTCGTGCGCTTCAGGCTCCGGCCCGCCAGATCGCGGCCAACGCCGGTGCGGAAGCATCGATCGTTGCCGGCAAGATCCTTGAGAACAAGGGCGCGACCTTCGGCTACAACGCCCAGACCGGCGAGTATGGCGACATGATCGCCATGGGTATCGTCGATCCGGTCAAGGTTGTCCGTACGGCTCTTCAGGACGCGGCCTCGGTCGCCGGCCTGCTGGTCACCACCGAAGCCATGATCGCGGAGGCTCCGAAGAAGGAGTCGGCTGGCGGCGGCATGCCTGGCGGCATGGGCGGCGGCGGCATGGGCGGCATGGGCGGCATGGATTTCTAATCCAGCTCTGGCAGCTTTCGCAACGAGAGGGCGGCATCAATGCCGCCCTCTTTTTTTGCGAACCTCGGTCCGATGAACGATCGACGCCAACGCCGGCCATCGGCGTTAGGGCAACCTCAAAAGAACTGTCGAGTTGGTTGCGCGCGGCTTTGCGTCATCAGAGGCGCAAGGCGGTCGCGTGTGAGGATTGCGCGCTCCCATAGGCGGTTTCGGCATGTGCCTCGCCTTCGACATCGACATTGCGGCCAAGCAGGAAATCGGCGGCTTTCGAGGCATGGCTTGCGGCGCGGAAGATGGCGCGGTTGTCCTCGCGCAAAACCGTCAGCCATGAGCCGATGTAGTCGGCATGGCGCACGCTCGGCTCGATGCCGAGACTGCTGCAGATGAAGGCTGATGCGATTTCGGCGACCAGTTCCTCGCGCGCATAGGTGTTGGACCCGAAGGAGCCGGACAGGTCGCGCGCGAGTCGCCTCGGGTGGCCGGTCCAGTGTCCAAGCTCGTGAAAGCAGGTCCGGTAATAGTCGATCTGGTGGAAGAAAGCCGGCTGCGGCGGCACCTGTATGGTGTCGCTGCCGGGCATGTAGAAGGCGCGCTCGCCGCCGATGCGAAAATCAGCGCCGGTTGCATGAATGAGCGCCTCGGCCTGCGGGACCATCTCGCGCTCAGGCAGAGGCTCGCCGGCGGCGTAAAGATGTTCGGGCAGATTATCGCACTGCGCGACATCGAAGACGGTGAAGCGCTTCAGGAAGGGCACCGCCTGCGGTTCGTCGCCATCGGTGTCGGCGCGTTGCTTTTCGTTCTTGGGAACAAAGCGGTCAGCGTGAACGATGGTGGTGCCGTGCTCGCCCTTCCTGACATTGCCGCCAAGCGAAAGCGCCTGCCGGAAGGTGAGCCAGTTCTGGCTGGGGAAACCGCGCTCGATGACCGCGCCCCACAGGATCAGGATATTGATGCCGGAATATCGGCGCTGGGTGGCCGCATTCCGCGGCAGGCCGAGGCCTGTCCTTGCCCTGCCCCACGGCTTGACCCATGGCACGGTGCCGCGCTCCAGTTCGGCAATGATGCGGTCGGTGATTTCCTGATAAAGGCTGGCGCCGGTGCGCCCGCCACTGTCTGCGCCAGCCTGTCGGCTGCCGCAACGTTTGTTGTTTGCACGCATCGTGATGTCCTCCGCTCTACAATCGCGCGCCCTCCCCGGAAGCGGGGTGGGCGGCAAAAGCGACCGGAAAGGCCCGCCGTCGGAGGCGGACTGCATCAGCAGGACCGGAACGGAGTGGAGGACCCGAAAGCGACAAGCGAAGGGTTGCGGGACGCCGCGGCGGGCCTAGAAGGGAGTGCTGCCCACCCTGCGCCAGGGGGAAGGCCACAATAGAAAGACGCCGGCCGACAGGCCGGCGACCGTCAGCAGCCGAAGGCTGCCCCGCGCCAGGGGGCGATGCCGCAGGGCCAAGACCGCCTGAGCTTGCCGAAGAAAAGCGGGCTCGGTTCACGAGCACCCGGCCAGCGACTTCAGGCGCGGGCGCTCAGGATTGTTGTTGGCGCCCACGGCAGCTGGATGACCGCAACAAGATTACGAGGAGCGACAGCAAAGCCAGCTGCCACAAACGGCACGCTCCGGCAACAACAGCGTGGCCGGTCTACAGATGCTGCCCCGCACGAGAGCCAGCACGCTTTGAGCGCGCATCGGCGATGCAAGCGTTGCAAGCTGGCCATGTCCACAAGGTCGGCGACCACTATATCGCCGACCACCAACGCGGGCGTACCGTCTAAGTGCAGACCTTTCGCGAGTGCGCGGACCGCGCATTTCATCTGCGATGGCCGGATCTTGCATTCCCGCTTGAGCTGCTCAACGTCAAGGCCTACACGCGCTGCGATCTTGAGAGTGACCCTTCAACTGGGGGAAATCATAAGGGCGCGGTGGAATTCGTCGAACTTTCCCTGTTTTCTCGAGGCGAGTGCGGCGAAGGCTGGGAATTGGGAATCCGGTCCCAGGACCGGGAACTGTTTGATCACAAGCTTCAGATTGGGTTCATGCTTGAAGGCTTTTTGGTAGTTGATATCAGCCAGTCTGCAATGCGGACAGTTGTGGTAGTCATTGAATATGACCAGAACGGCATCGCCTTGCGGGTTGCCGGCGATTGGCGAAGGAGATCGTTGTCGAATGCGCCGCTCCACTTTTGCCTGTCGGTCGACCACGCCTGCCGGTGCAGGTTCGCGCTATATTGGCTCGCCAGCAAGGCGAGGAGTAAAAGAAGAGCTGCGACAGTGATGGCAGTCGGCTTAGACATGAGTCTCCAATCCATGGACGGCGTGGCAGCAACGGCCGCCTTTTTGGTGTAAAATGGGTCAGTTTTGATCGTGCCCCGCAGTTGCTACAGGCGCACAGGTGCCGGTGCGATCTGGCGGTTTCTCAAATACGGCTTTGCGCCATCGGGTCCACCCCAATAGCTGAGCGTCGTTCGCACGGGGAATTGTGTTCACCACGCCGGGCGACTTGACCGTCCACCGCCGGAGCGCTGAACGGTCCGCTAGTGAGGCGCTCCCCGAATCGTCGTTTATCCCGCTCGCCCCGGACCGGGTGACAGCCAGCGTTGCCGCTACGCTGCGGAGAAAAACCGTCAGCGCGTGGCATTCGGACATAAGCTGATCGACGCCAAGAATAAGCCCCACGGAGGTGACCGGTGCGGCCGGAACAAGAAAGAGCGTTGCAGCCATTGTGACGAGGCCTGCACCGGTAATGCGGGTTGTTCCGTTCGAAGGGAACAATGCGACAAACAGCATGAGGATCCGGCAGCCGATCGGGAGATCAGTTTTCGTCGCTTGGGCGATGAAAAGGGCGGCGAGCATCATATTCGTGCCGTCCAGATTGAATGGAATGAGACCCACGACCGAATGCGTGGCGCCGGCCCTTTCCATCTTCTCCATGAGCGAGGCCAGCGCGGCCTCTGAGGAGGACATTGCGAGCAGCAGCTCGTCCTTGATGTATCGGACGAGAGAGAAGAGCGAGCGGCCGTTGTAGCGGCAGACCGCGCCGAACAGGACCGAGAGGAACAAGACTTGCAGGATGTCGCCTTCCGCGAAGGCATTGGCAATCGTTGACGGGATGATGTTCATCAGGAAGCTGGTCACGGACTGCTCGTGAGCCGTGGCCACATAGCCCTTAACGGCTTGGACATCGAGCGAGGCCGGATCGATGTTGAGGCCGGCGCCAGGCTGAACGATATTCGCGACAATCAGCCCGACAACAAAAGCGAGCGTCGAAAAGGTGAGAAAATAGACCATCGCCTTGGCGGCAACTCGGCCGACCTTCTGCAGATCGCTCATGCCGGCAATGCCGGTCGCCATTGTCAGGAAGATGACAGGTACGGTGATTATCTTGACGACATCGACGAAGGCATCGCCGAGCGGCTTCAGGCTGTGGCCGGTCTCCAAATGGAAATAGCCGATTGCGGCACCCAGGATTATGGCGGCAAGTACCTGCACGTAGGTCCGGGCAAAATGGCGCTTGCGGGGCGCTGCGATCGCGCGGGGAACTCTTGGAACCAACACCGTCTCTCTCCTTGACCGGATCGGGGTGGGGCTCCTCCCTCTCCCATGCAGTGCTCCGGTCGAACGCTGCGCCCACTTCGGCGCAAACGATGTGCCAAATAGCAAAGAGGGGAAAACGCGCAGGACCTCACGCAATGCTTGCGATTCGCTCTCCCACACTCGTGCAGTGGTTGCCTGTCGCAACTATGGAAGGGTCGATTCTTGGGAACTCCAAAGGCCGCTCTTTGCGTCGAGCAGCTTGGCTGCCTGGAAGGTTCCCTCTTTGCCTTGCGGTCTGCGAGCTGAGTCCAGATCGTCATCATTTGGCTGCGCGCCGCACGGGGCTCGAAAGATTCAATCGAGGACGGGTCCTCTTGGAAAACGGGGGCAGCGTTGGTCAAGCCCTTCCACCCTGCTGTCCCAATGGTGTTCAGAAGCTCAGTTCACGATCAAGCGATGGATCAGCGTCATCTGGCGTTTGCGCCATCGCGGCGGCGTTGCAACGGGTCTGCCAAAGATGAGAAGGCCGCGAGGCAGGGTCCGAGACCTAGACTCCAACCTCATAGCGCGCTCGGCTCGCGTTCGGAAGGTTCGAACCGCAGCACGATCAGGTGGCGACACCGTTGGTCGGAACCGGAACCCGACGAATGATCGTTCGTGACCGACATCTGTGAACAAGCAGTATGTGTCATTGCAATCACCACCCGTTGCGCGGAAATGCCCATATGGCCGTGAATGAACTGGATTTGGTGATTTTCCAGATGGCGGTGGAAAGCGTCCGCTTGCTCTCTTCAAGCTTTGATGAGAAGGCGGCTGAGATAGCCACGAGGAGCCGTGGTAGCCTTCTTTTTGACGTGCGGGTGGACGGTGACCTGGAGGTCCAGCGAGTCGCAGCCATTGGATATCCAGGCGACAAGATCGGTGTGGTGGCATTGGACCGAGAGGGCCTTGTTAGCTGTTGTTGCCTAGTCAATGGCACCTTCTCACCTTTCATTGCACCGTTGGAGAACTGGACCAGCATGCCCCTTTCGATGCAGGCCCAGATCGATGTCACAGGCTATGCGAGGCTCCTTCTGGCCGCCTTGCGAAATGCTGGACATATGCTGGACAGGTAGCATCGCGATGATGTCTGTGATGAGATGGTGCAAACGGCTGGATGAGGCGATCGCTTGCTGGCAGCTTTGGCAACAAAGCGATCGGTGAGTTCGCAATGCTGGAACACGTCCTTTAGACTCTGCAGTTAAGTTAGCGGACTACCATCTGACGAATGCCCTCTGACAGTCTGCATGGCGCGGCATGCCCTCTTAGGAATGCAGCCGTGGTTCTACACCATCGGCTGTTTTTGTGTCGAAGGCGACGGGCACGCCATGAACGAAGGAAGCGGCCGCCAACAGTTCCTCCAACTCGCGGTCGGTGGCCTTGCATGCCGGCATTAGTGTTCGGATGGCGCGGATCGCCTGCGCCATGGAGAGAAAGCGGACCCTTCCCCTGGAAAGGACATAGGCTTCTGCGGCTTTTTCGACGGTGACGGTGTGAAACGAATTGGTCATGACGAATTCCTCCCTGAACCCTGACCAACCCGACTTATGGCACGAATTCGACCGCCTTCAAGCCTATGTCCGATTGCGGACAATAGCTGCGATTCGTTCAAAACCGCTGATGCTTTTGGGCGACCTGGTGAGGGGCAAGGAGACGTCGGCTGAACCCGTTTCAACCGACATGCTTCAGGCAGCGGCCAGGCCGAAATAACGCTGCTCCTCCTTGTCATAAGCGCCATGTGTGAGCTTTATCAATCCGGCACGGTCGATGATCGTGATCTCGCCGCGCTTGGCGTGCACCAGTCCTCGATACTCAAGCATTTGCAGGGCCGTGGTGACCCCGGGCGGTGGGCGCGAGCATGGTCGCCAGAAATTCATGCGTCGGGAGGATCTTATCTCCTTCCGCACGGTCGTGGACCATCAGCTGCCAGCGGGCCAGCCGTTCTTCGATCTTGGAGTGGCCATTGACCAGTGCCGTCCGGCATGATTGGACGAGGAACGCGTGGGCATAATCCAGCACTGAGGTGCGAAGCGACGGGCTAATCGCAGGGCGAAGGTTTTCAACCGGCAGGCGCCAGGTAGTGCTTTCCTTTCCGAGAATGACGGCAATTCCTTTCATCCCGTCATAGCCGACAATGCCGACTTCACCTTGCCGCCCGCCGGTCATGGTGGCGACCACCGACGCGATGCCCCTCTCGGGAAAATATACGTTCTTGATCGGCTGATGCGCGACCTCCAACTGGTCCTTGATGCCCGGTTCGACGTGATGCAGCGATGGTCGCAAAAGCGCGAAGTCCTGCGGGGTGAGGGCTTCAGCACCTGGTCGCGAAAGAGGGATCGGGCAAGGCTCTCTTCCAACGGGGCAAGAGCGCGTACGTCTTACTGTCGGCTGCACCGAAGTAAATGCCGGCCGATGCCAAAGCATAGGCTTCGAAACGCGCGATTGCAAAGCCCTGTCGGGGCAGTGCAGTCATGCTAGAAGTCGCGCCGCCTACGATAGGCAGCGGATGACATGATTCCCTTCTGCGGCGGCCACCAAGAACGGCTCGGGCACGCTTTAATCGTTCATACACAAGCTCGCAGGAATGTAAGCAGCGGAACAATCGGGTGATTCGTACCGCCCTGCCCTTTCAGAGATCAAGTCATTGGACGTCAATTCGGCTGGAACGCCTCGTCGAACGGCCCAGGAAAATGCAGCCGGATGAGCAATGGTGGTTCACCTTATGTGCGGTCCCGGATATGCGGTCCGGCGGCTCATCTCCCAATAGCTTGTCGATGGGGAAGTGGAACTCGTCATGTCGCCGCGAACCGTCACCGCGCTAGCGGGGCTCTTTTGAAGACGCCGGTGTTTTTCTTTGTGGAACTGAATCTGTGAGGTGATTGATGCATGAATCAAACATTTGCGTATTTCCGCTGCATCGGCGACGTATATTGGTCGAAAGTATCGCCCAGGCCCTCGAGACCAAGAACGGCGAGGCGGCGAGTGCGTTCTGGCGCTGTGCTGCCAAGAAAATGCTCATTCAATTGTCCGATGTAGGAATTGCGCCAGAGCTCGCTGCGCAGGAGGTTGGAAGCCTTCTTCATGCGGTCTTGGACGACATGGCCAACCGAACGGTAATGCACAAAGCATAGGCTCGGGCGCTGTTGGACCGCGCGTCAGCTCGGGTCCTTATCAGGGGACTGCTCCGACTGGCCGACGGTCCGGCCAAACCGGCATACCGGCAAAGGTTTGAGGTTGCGATCGCTCACGGCGGCCGGTCCAATATTCTAAGACGACCTCAGAAGCCACGTTGGCTTCTTTGGACGAAGCGGAGGGGCGCCATTTTGGCGTGCTCACGCTGGACTGCGGGTTGCGCCTACGGAAATCCAAAGTCCGGCCGCGCGAGCCAATCGACCGGAACAGTCGAAAGCTCGTGGGGGCGGGTCCGCTCACCCTCACGGCGGCGGTGGCGGCCGTGAGCAGACTTAACTCAAGTCACGGCTGAGCATCCGCAGGCGCTATGCCGATTGGATGAGAACTGGTTGCCACAACACCGGCCCGTTGAGGCGTCCCCTCCAGCGGATGCGCAAGAGACTGGCGTAGGAAATATCGAGGAAGCCGGCGACTGCCTCGGTGTTGCCGACCTGCTTGGGCTGTCCGATACGTGACAACGGCCAGGTGGCGAGACGAAGGATCCTTTCGATGCGCGTATCTGTCACCGTTACGATCCCGGAGAGATTGTTGGCCAAGCCGAATTCGATGATCCCCGCGAAGAGCTCGTAGGTTGCTTGGGCCAGGCCGCCAGCTGCCTTCGGCGCTGTCGCAGGGAGATCGAGCGCGAAACGACTACTCTCCCAGATATCGGCACTCGCAGGGACCACCATCTCATCCAGCAGCGTCGGAAACGTATCGCGCAACATTGTCGGTCCGGTGGTCGGCAAAAGGCGGACGCAGCCGCAAGTTCGCCAATCGGACCCCTTGAGAAGCAGGTAGACGGGGTTCAGGCTGTCAAACGGGTCCGTTTCCATTTCGCCTTCGGTCTGCACTTCCCAATCGAGCCGCTTCTTGAAAACCCGATACCTAAGTCCGTGCATTTCCTTGAGTTCGCTCGCAAACTCGGCGTAGCAGTCGGGTGTTATCAGCTGCATCATTGTCGTCTCCGTGCGGGATGTGTCCACGCAATCGAAGGGCAAAGCCGTCATGAATGCAGCCTGTAGACCTTTACAGCTAGACTTGGAGAGGATCAGGATCTCGCCCGAGCAGCCATCCGCACTACGGCCTGGTTGATGGTTCGCACGCCAAGCTTCGCCTTGGCGTTTTCCTGATGGAAGGTCACGGTGCGTTTCGAGACACCGAGAATCTGGCTGATATCCCAGGCCGACTTGCCGCACGCCGCCCATTTCAGGCACTCGAACTCCCGCCGGGTGAGCGTTATGCCATCTACCACGCAATCTTCGGCGAGCCTGCGCCGGGCATGGATATGAACGTTGATCGCAACCAGTTGCATTGCTTTTTCGTAGCGCGTCAGCGACCTCAGAAATGGCGGATGCGCCTCGTTGGAGGCGAAGGTCAGTGCGGCGAACCGGCCGCGATGATCATGCATCGACATGGTCAGTCCGCCGCGAATGCCGAACTCAGCTGCTTTTTCCAGGACTTCCTGCTGAGAGGTCGGCAAATAACGGTGATCGCGGTCCACACCCCAGTCGAAGGTATCCCAGCCCCGCAGTCCCCGCAGGATCACGGGATCCACGCTGTGGTAGCGCTGTTGCAGGTAATGTGATGTCCATGATGATGGATAATTCGAGATCAATCGCGGCCTGTCGCCGGAAGCGGATGGGTAGGTGAAATAAGCGAAGAGCGGAAAGTCGAACCCGGCTGCGGCGGACGCCATTGCCTCATGGAGATCGACGGCATCGACGCTTGCAGAGAGTTGCTCGACCAAGGTTTCAAATACGCGATGCATCTGCGCTTAGCGTACCTCGCGGAGGTTGCTGGAAGCCGACGGAGACGTGGTTCTAAATGATGGCCTGTCCCTGCAGGGCATACGACGCGCCGCCGTCATCACCGCAATTGCTGTGCTGCTTCCGATTGGAGAGAGCTCCGCCCACCTGACCAACTACCGATGGGTGATATTGCGACGTTATCGATGAGCCGCGTGTCGCCAAGCCAAGCCGCAGCAAGCAAGCGTGCCGGTCGGTCAAGGCTTGCTAACGATTGCAGGTCTGTTTCTCCGCGCAGCTCCAGGTATTCGAGCTCGCGATAGCCGGCAGCCAGAATTGCTGCACGCGCTTCATCAAGCGTAGGCAGGATGGGGGAGCCGCGTGCAAGCCGCTCGGCCGTATCGAGCAGGACCGATGCTAGTTTTGGGGCAATGGCGCGTTGGGCTGGGGAGAGCCGCACGTTACGCGACGATAGCGCAAGACCATCGGCTTCGCGGACTGTCGGACAGGGCACAATAGTGATCGGAATGTCGAGATCCCGGACCAAGCGCCTGACAAGCTGAAGTTGCTGAAAATCCTTTTCGCCAAAAAAGGCGAAGTCAGCGCCGGCCTGCAGGAAGAGCTTGGCCACGACCGTCGCCACGCCATTGAAATGGCCGGGCCGGAATGCGCCGCAAAGGCATTCGCTGATGCCGGACACTGAAACGGCCGTGGCGAAGCCCACCTGGTACATTTCCTCTGTGTCCGGCACATAGAGCAGATGCGTGCCCAGCAGAGCGAGCTTGGCAGCATCGTCGCTTTCCGTCCGAGGGTAGGCAATCAGGTCGGCGGGGCTGTTGAACTGCTTGGGGTTTACGAACAGCGTCACGATCACCCGCTCGGCCCTTTCGAGCGCCTTCCGCACGAGGCTCAGATGCCCGTCGTGCAAGGCTCCCATGGTCGGCACAATACCGATCGTGGCACCCGAGCGACGCCATTGCGCAACGACGCCGCGCAGCTCGCTCACGGTTCGAGCGATCGGCACGCTCATGTGAAGTCACCGGCCTTCAAGGCGTTGACATAGAGATGTTCGACCGCCGGAAAGTGCCGGTTCCGCACATCGGTGGCGTAAGCGGCGATTGCCGCCTCAGCCTGCTCACCGAGCTCGGCATAGCGTTTGACGAACTTCGGCCGAAATGAGGTGAAGAGCCCGAGCATATCGTGGCTCACCAGAATCTGGCCGTCGCAAGCTGGCGAGGCACCGATGCCGATTGTGGGTATGTCGATATCGGCGGTTATCTGCCGTGCAAGCTGCTCCGGTATCTTTTCCAGCACCAAGGAGAAGGCGCCCGCTTCGGTTACCGCCCTGGCGTCGCGCCTGATCCGCTCTGCATCGGCTCCCCGGCCCTGCACACGATAGCCTCCAAACGTGTTTACCGCCTGCGGCGTCAGGCCCACATGGGCCATGACAGGTACGCCGCGCGCGGTAAGGAAGCGGATGGTTTCCGAGATGGTCTCGCCGCCCTCGATCTTTACCGCTGAACAACCGGTCTCACCCATCACGCGCGCAGCGTTGCCGAAAGCGTGCTCTGGGCTTTCCTCGTAGGAACCGAAGGGCAGGTCGACGACCATCAGCGCGTGTTCAAGGCCGCGGCGAACGGCCTGTCCGTGCATGATCATCATGTCGAGCGTGACCCCCAGCGTCGACGACAGGCCGTGCAGCACCATGCCGACGCTGTCGCCGACAAGAACGATGTCGCAGTGGCGATCGAGCAGCCTCGCGACCGGCGTGGTGTAGGCCGTCAAGCATACAAGTGGCGTCTGGCCTTTTCGCGATCGAATATCTGGAGGAGTCATCCCTTTTATCTCACCAGCCGCGCTCAACCGAGGCCCCTTCCCTTACGTTACCAACAGCGGGTGTCGCGTTTGGCATATTTTTGTGCGACTGCGAAGAGCTAAAAACAGCGCTTGAGTACTCTGGTGTTGACGTGCTGGCTTCCAAGGTTACATTCAATCGATTAAGGCGCTCCGTTGGGCCAACCCGCTTTCGCAAACATGGATCCTCAGACAAGAAGAACCAAGAAAGGCAAAGCCGCCGTCAAAGCTGACGAAGCCAAAGTGGACCTGACTGCCGTCGTGGTCGCCGTAAACGACAGTGAGCCCTGTGTCCTCACAGTCGGTCATGCGGACACCCTCCCTTCTGGACCTTTTGCCCTTGAGCATCGATCACTGCAGTCGGGTTTGAGGGGGTGGGTGGAGCAGCAGACCGGCCATGCACTTGGATACATCGAGCAACTCTACACCTTCGCCGATCGCGATCGCATCGGCACTGAGCGCCACCAGCGCGTCATCTCAATCAGCTATCTCGCATTGACCAGGAAGGAACAGGCAACGAACTCGGCCGCGTGCGGCTGGCAAAGTTGGTACGAATATTTTCCCTGGGAGGACCACCGCTTCGGCACGCCGCCTGTGCTGCTCGATAGATTGCGGCCCCGCCTGATTGAGTGGGCCGGCGGCGCCAGCGAGCCGACCACTCAACGCGAGCGCCGGCAGCGCGCTGCGATAGCCTTCGGCTTCGACGACCGCCATTGGAACGAGGAACTCACGCTCCAACGCTACGAGTTGCTCTATGAAGCTGGTCTGATTGAGGAGGCCGGTGGCGGCAGGGACGCGATTGCGGCCGCGGCTGGCAAACCAATGGTCGCTGACCACCGTCGTATTCTGGCAACCGGGATCGCGCGGCTGCGTTCGAAGATCAAATACCGGCCGGTCGTGTTCGAGCTTATGCGGCCTTCCTTCACGCTGCTGCAACTGCAGCGAACCGTGGAAGCTTTGGCTGGCAGGCTGATCAACAAGCCGAACTTCCGGAGATTGGTCGAGCAGCAGGAACTTGTTGAGGAGACCGGGGAGACCTCCCTCGACACGGGCGGCCGACCGGCGAAGCTTTATCGCTTCCGGCATGCCGTCCTCGACGACAGGGCTATCGCCGGGACAAAATTACCGCTGGCGCGGGCTTGACATACTTATAGTCAAGGTAGATATATTCCCTTATTGTCAAACCGAATATAATCGAGGCGCCAATGACTGGGGCGTTACCTATGGCTGCGTCCCTGTATGAGCGTGTCCGGCGGGTGATCCCACCCGTTGAATGGCTCGCGTTCGCCGGCGATATTGAAGCCATCTTAGCGCTGAAGCGTGAGCGCAATGCGGTGGTGCTGGCGCACAATTACCAGACGCCCGAAATTTTTCATTGCGTGGCAGACATCGTCGGCGACAGCCTGGCGTTGGCCCACAAGGCGGTGACGGTCGACGCCGACATCATCGTGGTTGCCGGCGTTCATTTCATGGCCGAGACGGCAAAACTGCTCAATCCGAACAAGACCGTGCTCATCCCGGATCTCCGCGCCGGCTGCTCGCTGGCCGAATCGATCACGGCAAACGACGTGCGGCTAATGCGGCTGCGGTATCCGGGGGTCCCCGTTGTTACTTACGTCAACACTTCCGCCGCCGTAAAAGCGGAGTCCGACATCTGCTGCACGTCCGGCAACGCCAAGGCGGTGGTGGAATCGCTTGGCGTGGCGCGTGTGCTGATGCTCCCGGACGAATATCTGGCGAGGAACGTGGCAGCCGATACAGACGTCGAGATCATCGCCTGGAAAGGCCATTGCGAGGTGCATGAGCGCTTCACCGCAGCAGACATCCGGGAACTGCGCGATGCCCATCCAGGCGTCATCGTGCTGGCCCATCCAGAATGCCCACCAGACGTTGTCGCGGAGGCGGAGTTCTCCGGCTCGACCGCGGCGATGTCGGATTATGTCGAGCGTGAGAAACCGACGCGTGTCGTCCTTCTGACCGAATGTTCGATGAGCGACAACGTCGCGGTCGCGCATCCCGACGTCGAGTTCGTTCGCCCATGCAATCTGTGCCCGCACATGAAGCGCATCAACCTGGCCAACATTCGCGCCGCACTCGAGCAGAACCGGCATGAGGTCCGGATTGATCCCGAAATTGCCGGCCCCGCCCGCCGCGCGGTCGAGCGCATGCTTTCCCTATGAGTCTGGAGGTTCGCGACATCGCCGGGGCGCCGGTCGTCATCGGCGGCGGCATTGCCGGCCTGATGACGGCGCTTCATCTGGCGCCGGAACCGGTCGTGCTTTTGACCAACGCGCCGCTTGGAACCGGAGCCTGCAGTGAACTTGCCCAGGGCGGTCTTGCGGCAAGTCTCGGGGGCGACGACGGCCCAGATTTTCACCTTTGCGACACGATAGCTGCCGGCGACGGACTCTGCGATGAGGCCACGGTGCGGCGAGTGGTACGAGCTGCACCCGAAGCGATTAGGACGATCCAAAGGTTCGGCGTCGACTTCGACCAGCACCCTGACCGCGCGTTGCGACTTGGGCTCGAGGCGGCACACTCGCGACGGCGAATTGTGCATGCAGCCGGCGACGCCACCGGTCGCGAGTTGGTGCGCGCGCTCGTCGCCGCGGTTCGGCGTACAGCCTCGATCACCATTATCGAAAATGTGGAGGTCCGCCGGCTGGTCGTGCAGGACGGGTCGGTCATCGCCGTGGTCGCAGCAGGACGAGCCGGCGCGCTCGCTCTGCCCACGCGTCGCGCGGTGCTGGCGACCGGCGGCGTCGGCGGGCTGTTTTGCGACACGACAAACCCCGCTGGCTCATGGGGTCACGGGCTGGCGCTCGCCGCATGGGCGGGGGCGGAACTCGCCGACTTGGAATTCATACAGTTCCATCCAACTGCGCTCGACGGTCCGCGCCGGCCGATGCCGCTGGTGAGCGAAGCCGTGCGTGGCGAAGGCGCGGTGCTCATCGATGAGCGAGGAGAGCGCTTCCTCGCCGACACACCTGGCGGTGAACTTGCGCCTCGCGACGTCGTAGCGCGCGCCATTTGGCACCAGCTTGCCGTTGGACGCCGCGTATTCCTGGACGCACGGCAAAGTCTCGGCCCGAGATTTGGCAAGCGTTTTCCAGGCATCGCCGAATTGTGCCGGAGCGCAGGAATCGACCCCGCGACCGACCTGATCCCGGTGCGCCCGGCGGCACATTATCACATGGGCGGCGTCGCCGTAGACAGCGCCGGCCGCAGCTCCATCGAGGGATTGTGGGCCTGCGGTGAGGTGGCCTGTACCGGCCTGCACGGCGCCAACCGCCTGGCCAGCAACTCGCTCACCGAAGCGGCGGTCACCGCGAGCTGGGTTGCCGAAAGCGTTGCCGGCACGTCGTATACCCGGCGACCGCGCAGATGCTCCACATTCGTCCCTCCACGACCAGACGCTTCCGTGGTCCGCCCGATTGTCTCCGCCGCCCTGGGTATCATCCGCGACGGCGAGGCAATGCGCGAAGCGGTGGCGACCCTGCTGCCGATCGCAGCCAATAGTGTCGCTGCCTCTGGTCCGGCTTTGGTCTCACTGATGATCGCCGCGGCGGCCCTGAGGCGGGAAGAGAGTCGAGGCGCGCACTGTCGGTCCGATTTCCCGCTCCACGATGCCAACGTGCGCCCATCACGGCTGACACTGCACAGCGCAATGCGGGCCGCGGCCGCACTCGATTGCCGGGCTACCATACGGAGCACTTGATATGACTTCATTCTCCCCCCTCCCCGCGACCCTGATCGAACCGATTGTGCGCGTTGCGCTCCTCGAAGACCTGGGCAGATCCGGCGACCTGACCACCGATGCGGTTATCCCGTATGATTGCACTGCCACGTTGGTGCTCAAAGCGAGGCAGGCGGGCGTCGTTGCCGGGCTCGATCTGGTCTCGTATGCCTTCCTTCTCGTGGAACCGGCGATCAACATCCAGATCTGGCGCCCTGATGGCAGCGAGGTTGGGGCCGGGGAAACCATTGCAAGATTGTCCGGACCCGCACGAGGCCTGCTCACGGCCGAACGCACGGCCCTCAATTTCTTATGCCGGCTGAGCGGCATTGCCACTGCCACAGCGGCCATGGTTGAGGCCGTGCGCGGTCACAAGGCGAGGATTGTATCGACGCGAAAGACGACGCCCGGGCTGCGGGCATTGGAGAAATACGCCGTGCGCGTCGGCGGCGGTGCCAATCACCGGTTCGGCCTCGATGACGGCGTGCTCATAAAGGACAACCACATCGCGATCGCCGGCGATATCCGCACAGCAATAGAGCGGGCGCGCGCCGCAGCAGGGCATATGGTGAAGGTCGAGGTCGAGGTCGACACGCTGAAGCAGCTCGATGCAGCGCTCGCGATTGGTGTTGACGCGGTGCTGCTCGACAATATGTCGGTCGAGGATCTTGCCCGCGCGGTTTCTATAGTGGATGGCCGTACGATCACCGAGGCGTCCGGTCGGGTGATGCCGAAAACGGCGGCGGCGATTGCGGCGACCGGTGTCGATCTCATCTCCATGGGTTGGCTGACGCACAGCGCCCCGATCCTCGACATCGGCCTGGACATGCCGGACCACCAGAACATCTGCAAGCACTTGAACTGAGGATTACGGCGTGAGGAGCAACATCAGCTCGGCAGGCGTAGGAGGTGCTGGAAAGACGTGCCGCAGCTCGCCTTTAGCGAGTGCGCCCCAAAGCCAAGAAGGCGTACCGGACTAGCAAACAAAGGTTTGACGATGACGATTGGAATGAACTCGGAGTTCGACGTGAACCAGACCATGCAATCGGTCGATGGAACGCCTCCGCGATGGAACCGCAAAGAGGCCGAGGCCATCTACGGCATGCCATTCAACGATCTGCTGTTCCTAGCTCAGACGATCCACCGCCAGAACTTCGATCGAAACCGAGTGCAGCTGTCGCGGCTCCTTAGCATCAAGACCGGCGGGTGCCCCGAAGATTGCGGCTATTGCAGCCAGTCTGCGCATTACGAAACCGGTGTGAAGGCGTCGAAGCTGGTGGACGTCAAGCATGTCATCGACGAAGCGGCCATGGCGCGTGATGGCGGCGCAACGCGCTATTGCATGGGCGCGGCGTGGCGAAGTCCCAAGGAGCGCGACATGGAGGTTGTGGTCGCCATGATTGAGGGCGTCAAGGCCCTCGGCATGGAGACCTGCATGACGCTCGGCATGCTCGATCTTGAGCAAGCTGCTCGCCTGAAGCAGGCCGGTCTCGACTACTATAACCACAACATCGATACCTCTGAGCGCTACTATGGCGAGGTTATTTCAACCAGGACTTTTGCCGACCGGCTGGAAACGCTTGGGCACGTGCGCGCGGTTGGGATGAAAGTCTGCTGCGGCGGCATTGTCGGGATGGGAGAAGAAAAGACCGATCGCATCGACATGCTGGTCACGCTCGCGAACCTGCCCGAGCCGCCGGAAAGCGTGCCGATCAACATGCTTATTCCCATCGAAGGCACGCCGCTTGCCGCGGCCGACGCCATCGATCCGATCGATTTCGTCCGCATCGTTGCGCTCGCGCGGGTGATGATGCCGAAATCCTATGTAAGGCTGTCCGCCGGCAGGACGGCGATGAGCGACGAAACGCAGGCGCTGTGCTTCTTTGCCGGGGCCAATTCGATCTTTGTCGGCGACACGCTGCTGACGGCGGGAAATCCCGGCGAGGACAAGGATACCCTTCTGTTCCGGCGCCTCGGCATTGAGCCTATGGAACTCGCCACGCAATGAAGGAGGCAATTCTTGCCCGCTATGACGCAACCTTGCGGGGACTGGGGCGCAAGGACCGGTTGCGGACGCTCGCACCGCGCGCCGGGCTCGACTTCTCGTCGAACGACTATATCGGACTTGCCGCCTCCAAAAGACTGGGCGATGCGGTTTCGACGGCGATTGCGCGGGGCACGCCAGTGGGCGCCACCGGATCGCGGCTGTTGCGCGGCAATGCACCGGAACATGAGCAACTGGAGGCGGACGCAGCGGCATTTTTCGGAGCCGAGCGTGCACTGTTCTTCGGCAGCGGCTATATCGCCAACTTCGCTCTGCTGACGGCCCTGCCGCAGAAAGGCGACCTGCTGGTCCTCGACGAGCTCGCTCATGCCAGCATGCATGAGGGTGCCCAGGCCGGGCGCGCTGAGTTCAAGCTGGCCGCGCACAACGACGTCGACGCTGTCGAGGACGCAATCACCCGCTGGCGCGCCGAAGGCGGCATGGGGCGGGTGTGGATCGCCTTCGAAAGCCTTTACAGCATGGATGGCGACCGTGCGCCGATGGAGAGCCTGGTCGCGCTGGCTGATCGGTACCAGGCATTCATCGTCGTCGATGAAGCGCATGCCACCGGCGTCTGGGGACCGGACGGCCGGGGACTGGCCGCCGCGTATGAAGGCCGCGACAACATCGTCACGCTCCACACATGCGGCAAGGCGCTTGGCGCATCCGGCGCGCTCGTTACCGGACCGCGAACACTGTGCGACTATCTTATCAACCGGTGCCGGCCATTCATCTATGCGACCGCACCATCGCCGCTGATGGCAGTCGCGGCACGTGAGGCGCTGACTATTCTGTCTGACGAGCCTATGCGTCGTGCTCAGTTGCACGAGCGTGTCGCTTTCGCGAGCCGGCAATTGGCCGAACGCTGCGGCGTGATGCCCAGCGGTTCGCAGATCCAGCCGCTTGTGATCGGCGATAACAGCCGCACCATGGCGGTGGCGGCAGGACTGCAGGCACGCGGCTTCGACATACGCGGCATTCGCCCGCCGACAGTGCCTGAGGGTACGTCGCGCCTGCGCATTTCGCTGACTCTCAACGTCGACGAAGCCGACATTTCCGCCATGGTCGAGGCTCTCGTCGGAGTGTTGGCCACAGCATGACCAAACGCATCGTCGTCACCGGAACAGACACTGGAATTGGCAAGACAGTGTTTTCGGCCGGACTTGCCGGGCTGCTCGACGGCTTCTACTGGAAGCCGGTGCAATCGGGCCTCAACGAGGAGACCGACAGCGAGGTCGTCGCCCGGCTTTCCGGCTTGCCCGACGGACGCGTGCTGCCCGAAGTCTATCGACTGACGATGCCGCTGTCGCCGCATCGATCAGCCGAAATCGACGGCGTCGCGATCGAGGCCGACGATCTTTCATTTCCGGTCCTGCCGACACCGCTCGTCATCGAAGGCGCCGGCGGGCTGATGGTGCCGCTCAATCGACAGACAAGGTTCATTGACATATTCGAACAATGGCGGCTGCCGGTCATACTGTGCGCCCGCACCGCGCTTGGCACCATCAATCATACGCTGTTGTCGATCGAGGCCCTGAGAGCCCGCTCCATCCCGCTCATCGGCATTGCCTTCATTGGCGAAGAGGTGGCCGATACACAAAGGACAATCGTGGAATTCGGCGGCGTGCCGCAGCTGGGCAGGCTGCCGCACCTCGGTCCGCTGACGGGTGAAACGTTGAGAGATGCAATGATTTCCGGCTTCGACCTGGCCATGATTGCCGGAGGCGACTGATGGCGGAGTCTCGAGTCTGGCATCCGTTCACGCAGCACGCGCTAGAGCCCTCGGTCCCTGAAATCGTGCTGACTGAAGGCGCCTATCTCCACAAGGCCGACGGCTTCCGCATCCTCGATGCGATTTCTTCCTGGTGGGTCGTCACCCATGGCCATCGCCACCCCCGCATCATGAAGGCCATCGAGACGACCGCGTCGAGCCTCGACCAGATCATCTTCGCGGGCTTCACCCACGAGCCGGCCGAACGGCTGGCCGAGGCGCTTATCGGCATCGCACCCGCCGGCCTCGACCGGGTGTTCTATTCCGACAGTGGCTCCACCTCAGTCGAAGTCGCGCTGAAGATGGCGCTCGGCTATTTCCGCAACATCGGCGCGCCGCGTTCGCGCATCGCCGTCATGGAGCACAGCTATCATGGCGACACGATCGGGGCGATGAGCGTCGGCGCCCGCGGCGTCTTCAACGCCGCCTATGATCCTTTGCTGTTCGAGGTCGACGCCATCCCCTTCCCGGCCGCCGGGCGCGAGCAGGAAACGCTGGATCGGTTCGAGGCCGTTAGCCGCGACCGGCGCGCAGCCGCGCTGATCGTCGAGCCGCTGGTGCTTGGCGCCGGCGGCATGCTGATGTATCCGGCCTGGGTTCTTGCCGAATTGAAGAGGATCGCCGAAGCCTCCGGCACGCTGCTGATCGCCGATGAAGTGATGACCGGCTGGGGGCGCACCGGAACCATGTTTGCCTGCGAACAGGCGTCCGTCTCGCCCGACATCTTGTGCACCTCGAAAGGTCTGACCGGTGGTACCATCCCGCTGGCCGCCACGATCGCCACCGATGCCATCTTCCACGCTCACTTTTCGGAGGATCGCAAGAAGACGTTTTTCCATTCGAGCTCCTACACCGCCAATCCGATCGCCTGCGCGGCAGCACTTGCCAATGTCGAGATCTGGCGTGACGAGCCGGTGGCCGAGCGGATCGCGGTCTTGAGCGCGAGGCAGGCCGCCGGGCTGCAACGCTTCCGGGTCAATCCATATTTCACCGACTGCCGGACAACCGGCACCATCGCGGCACTCGACCTACGCACCGGCTCAGCCGGTTATCTGGCCGAGATCGGGCCAAAACTGCGCGCTTTTTTCCTTGAGCGGGGGCTACTTGTGCGCCCGCTCGGCAATGTCCTCTATCTTCTACCGCCCTATTGCATCACCAGCGACGAATTGGGCGGGCTCTATGACGCGATAGAGGAGGCCGGCGAACGCTTCGGCTCGCGGCCATGAACCTATCGTCGCGCGTTCTCGGCTTCGGCCATCATGCGCCGGCGCGCAAGGTCGAGAACCCGGAAATCGAAGACCGGCTCGGGCTTGAGCCCGGCTGGATCGAGCGGCGCACCGGAATTCGCTCGCGCTTCTGGGCAACAGACGAAGACACGCTGTCGGGCCTTGCCGCCTCTGCCGGCGACATGGCGCTGACCAATGCCGGTATCGACCGCGGCGACGTCGGTCTACTCTTGCTCGCCACGTCGACGCCCGATCACCTTCTGCCGCCAAGCGCGCCGCTGGTCGCACATCGGCTGGGGCTAGGCCGCGCCGGAGCGATCGACCTGACCGGCGCCTGCGCCGGCTTCATCTATGCGCTGATGTTCGCCGACGGGTTCACCCGCCTGCACGGCAAAGCGAGCCTTGTCATCGCCGCCAACATCCTCAGCCACCGCATCAATTTGGCCGAGCGCGCCAGCGCCGTGCTGTTTGCCGATGCCGCCGGCGCCATGGTGATCAGTCCTTGCGATGACCCGGATCGAGGCATTCTCGGCGCTTCGGTGGATTCCGACGGCTCGCGCTACGGGCTAATCCAGATTCCCGCCGGGGGAAGCAACACTCCGTTCCATGCCGACCTCGACCTCGCGCAGACACGGATGACGATCACTGACGGCCGTGAAGTATTCAGCAAGGCCGTGGAGATGATGACCGCCTGCTCGAGAGATGCGCTCACTGCTGCCCGACTGAGGCCGCAAGACCTCGATCGTTTCGTGCCGCATCAGGCCAATGCGCGCATTTTCGACGCGGTCGGCAGGAACCTCGGCATCGCTGATCACTCGATCGTCAAGACGATCGCCGAATATGGCAACTCTTCCGCCGCGACGATCCCGCTCTCATTGTCGCTGGCCCATCGGGCGCAGCCGTTTCGGCCTGGCGAGAAAGTCCTCTTGGCGGCAGCGGGTGCGGGTCTCAGCGGCGGCGCGCTTGTGGTGGGAATTTAGCAAAGCAATGCTTGCGCACAGGACTGCTCATGAATGAGACTATGAGAATGGCTCAATACGTAAATAGTCGCCGGCAAGCTCCATAGAGCTGGGTTCCGTGCGGTGCTCCGCGATGTCTAAGTATCGACCCGCTTGCTCAAATCGCAGCGCTCATCGAAGGCCAGCAATACCTCATGCAGAGCGAAAATCCTCAACCGCCCGTTTCAAAGACGCTCGCCCCATTTCGAAACAAGGTGTTTCGCTCAATTTGGGCGGCCACCCAGATTTCCAGCCTCGGTTGGCTAGTGCAAACGGTCGCCATCAGTTGGCTTATGGCAACGATTTCAGCGTCCGACCTCATGGTGGCACTCGTCCAGGCCGCATCCACATTGCCGGTGTTCTTCCTCTCAGTTTTCGCCGGAGCCATTGCCGACAACTTCAGCCGCCGGTGGGTGATGTTTGCGGGACACTGCCTGATAGCATCGGCGTCGACGACGCTGATGATTTCTGTGGGTCTGGGATTTGTCAGTCCTTGGCTGATTCTCGGGTTAGGTTTCCTGGCCGGCTGCGGCTTTGCCTTGAATGATCCGGCTTGGCACGCTTCGGTCGGCGATATCCTTCACAAACGCGACATTCCGGCCGCAGTGACGCTTATGTCCGTCGGATACAACATTGTGCGCAGCGTTGGTCCGGCCTTGGGGGGCGTGATCCTGGCCGTCTTTGGGCCGCTGGCCGCTTTCGCCTTGGCTGCGGTGAGTGATCTGGCGCCCATAAGCGCGATATGGCGCACCAAATGGGAGGTCCGCTCTTCGCCTCTCCCTCGTGAGAGAATGACGACGGCAATTCATGACGGAGTGCGCTTTACTGCGATGTCTTTGGAGATCAGGGCAGCGACCGCCCGAGCCGCTCTTTTCGGATTGGCAAGCATCTCCATTCTGGCGTTGCTCCCCCTCGTCGTCCGGGATCAGTTGAAGAGTGGGCCAATTGTCTACGGTATCTTATTGGCCGGCTTCGGCATGGGTGCTTTCATCGCGGGCATGGGCAACGGCTTCTTGAGGAAGGTCACGTCTCAAAACAGGCTGGTGGCCTTCGCCTCTGTGGCTTGTGCAGTCTGTTGCCTCTCCCTTGCCCTTACATCGTCGATTCCTGTGGCGGCCATTTCGCTGGCGCTCGGCGGAGCGGGTTGGCTTATCACCTGGACGGGCATTGACGTGTCGGTGCAGTTGGCAAGCCCAAGGTGGGTTGTAGGCCGCACGCTCTCCATTTACTACGCCTTGAGCGCAGGCGGTATGGCTGCTGGCAGCTGGATCTGGGGTTCTGTCGCGCAAAACTATTCCTTGACCTTAGCATTGGAGGGCGCCGCAGGCGCTCTGTTGCTGGTTGCAGCAGCGGGGATCGTGTTGCCGGTCCGTCCCTGGGAAGAAACCGATCAAGAAAGTTCAGTTTTTCATCCGCCGGACGTGGCTCTCGATCTGAAACCCAGAAGTGGCCCTATCGTGGCCAAGGTCGAGTATTTGATATCGGAGGAAAATATCGAGGCCTTTCTGGGCTCCATGCGCACGCGGCGACACGTCCAGAGCCGTGCCGGTGCACGAAACTGGACGCTCCAGCGAAATCTGCAAACACCGTCACTTTGGACGGAGACATTCCGCACCCCCACCTGGATGGACTTTCTCCGCCTAAATCATCGACTCACCGCAGCAGATAAGGAAGTCGCCCAGCATCTCCTGTCACTGCATGAAGGAGAGGTGCCTCCGCAGACAGTGCTTTCGATTGAACGGACGACCGAGGCAATTCGTACCCGTACCTCGACAATCTTTTCTCGTCCTCCAAGATGACGCCATCAAGCTGCTGTCCAGGGACAGGGTGGATCACCGGTGCTTTGCAGAGCACAGCCTCACACCGAGAGCAGCGTGCTCCGGGTTGTGCGCTTTCGCGCGCACCCAGGCGAGATGATGGTGAACGCGGCGTCAAGTGGAAGTCCCCTGCATACGCTTGCGGAGTCTTCTGCGAGAGCCCATGCCGACGAGCGCCAAACAAGGTTTGATGCCTTTCGGCGTCGTGGCCTCAACTCATCGATTCGCGAGAAAAGCATCGAATGCAGCAGCAACGGCGCGAACAACAAAGCGGTGCTCCGGCCGCACGCGGATGAAGCCGTTTTCGACGTCCAGGATCCCCTCCTCAGCCAGCGTCACCAAACTCTCAACTGAATCGAGAAAACGAGCTGGTTCGATTTCGTGGGCGGCACAGATGGTCGGCACGTCGGCCTCCAAATCGCACATCAGTCGCTCGATGATCGCTGCGCGCACCCGGTCATCGTCGGTCAGACGGTGACCCTTTGATGTCGCCAGACGTCCACTTGCGATGTGCCGGGCGTAAGAATCCCGTGTTACTTCGTTCTGAACATACCCCTCGCGGACTCGGCCAATAGCCGACGCGCCTAAGCCGATCACGTTTTGCAAGTATCGGCCGAGTATCCCAGCGAATTACGCCGTAGGCGCGCCCGGTCTTCTGCGCTAGCGCGAGTTCGTCGTCCGGCGGAGCGAAATGATCGAGCCCGATCTCCCGGTAGCCAGCGCCAACCAGTGTCTCGGCGACAGCTGCAGCCTGTTCGGCGCGAAGATCGCCGTCCGGTAGACCTGCCTGCTCGATAGGCGCTGGTTCTTTATCACGGAAGGAATATGCGCGTATCCGAACACCGCAAGCCGGTTGGGGCGCATGGCGACCGCAGCCATCGCGGTCTGGATGCAGGACTGCACAGTCTGTTTCGGTAGACCGAAGATGAGGTCGAAGTTGATATGGCCAACGCCATGCCGGCGGAGATTTTGGACTGCAGCGGCCGTCTGCACCTTACTCTGGATCCGATTGATCGCCTTTGCACATCGGGATCAAAGCTCTGCACGCCGATGCTCGCGCGGTTGACACCGTTAGCTGCCAAGGCTTCGGCCATTTCCGGTGTGAACGTTCGGGGATCGATCTCCACGGTGATCGCAGCAGTTTTGCTGAAAGCGAAGTGGCGGCGTAGAAATTCCATCAGCGCCAAGTGCTCGGCTGGCCCGATAAGGTGAGGCGTTCCGCGCCGAAATGCACATCGCTCACCGGCAGCCCTTGCCGCACTTGCTCCGACACCAAACTGATCTCCTGACGCAGCACCGCTAAATAATTAAGGATCGGGCCGTTGCGACGGATGACCGCGGTAGGGAAGCCGCAATACCAGCACATGGATCGGCAAAACGGAATGTGGAAATAGAGCGACACCGATTCGTCGGCCGGGAGGCCCCCCAGCCATTCCTCATAATCGTCAGCACCAACTGCCGCAGAGAAGTCTGGCACAGTCGGATAGATGGTATACCAAGGCGGCCGGGGGTCCCGGTACTTTGTCAGGATTGAGGTGTGCAAGGAGCTGTCATCCCACGTCGCTGATCCATCATTCTTTCGTTGCGCGCTCGTCCTGGTCTCTGACCTAAGTCAGTGCGTCCCGCTTATGTCGCAGTCTCGTTTGGACAGGATGGGGTCAACCACGCCGGGGAGCGCGCGTGCCATGGTTGCGCCTGAGGTGATGGTGCGGTGCCGCATTCAACGTCTGAGTAGTACGTGACGCCAGTGCAGTGTGCTTGAGGCGTCTGCGGAAGAACTTTGCAATGCGAAATTCATGTCCGACGCAACGGACCTGTCAAGCCTCGTTCAGACGCCATCCAGGTCCAGCCAGCGGCCTTCCCTGCCGGCCGAAAAACCATACCGGCTTTAGCCACCGAGACGCTCTAAAGCTGACGTCGGCTCATTTGATGAAAGGAGGACGCCGCTAGGGGGTGCACAAGGTTCCCCGGCTTGACGTCGCTTCGAGCGAAGAGCGGCGGTGTGGCTTGTCGTCAAGCGCCGGGCAGCGTGCCCCCTACCGATATCCCGAAAAGATCGACCAAGATGGCCATGCCGACGCCACACGCGGTCTGGATGAGGCCGACCATGAAAATGCGATTGGCGCGTTCGTAGATGGGGCGCCGCAAGGAACTCATGTCGAGCAGCATGGACAGCGCTCTCATCTGCAGTGCGATGCCGAGCAGGATCGGCACTACGGCGAACAGATCGTAGAGTTGCCATGGCAAGGGGTTCGCGGCCCAATGAGTGAGGAAGCCGAGCGAAAAGGCAAGCAGGATACCCACGGCAGTGATTGTGCCGTTGCGGAAAATGGTCTCGATCGGTTCTTCCTTCGGATCGTGCTCGTCCAAGCGGCTTCCTTTCGTTGCTCTTTCCGTCGAGACTAAGTTCTCGAGAATGCTGTTCATCGCCAATTACTCGAGGCGAGCCGTAGGCAGCCGTTTCAGGGTGCGCTCCCTCTCGCTTCCGGCCGCGCAATGTACCTGCACGGCGAACTTACAGCGGCGAAAAGGTGCTGCGGCCACCATGCGACGCCTCGGACGCGCACGCCCTCTGTTCCTGGCGCAGCCCTTGCGGAGCGTACGCGCAGTGATCCTTCTCGGTAGCGCATGGCGCGGCCTCCGTTGCGGTCAGACGGGAAGCCGTCGCTGTTAAACGAGACTGTCACATATCGAACATGGCGAACCGTGTCGCACATTGCTTTTCGCAGTGACCCTCAAAAAAAGTGATTCCAGCGAGACGAAGGCGCGTCGGCCCGATTTTGGTGTCGGCCGCATTTACGCTTCAGGTTGGCATGTCGCTTGCTGCTCTATTTCGGAGAGCTGCAGCGGTCCGACCGGAGTGTTTCACATGTAAACGATAATGAATCTCCTAACAGAAAACACTATTATAAGTACATGTGGCTTTTACGCTGGCTCACCTCTCGTGTCAAGCGCTTTGGCGTCCACATATTGGAGACAACACGCACAAAATTTAGAGGAAAAGCTTGCTCTTTCGCCTCTATCCTTTTTATTCCTTCATGGAGATCTAGACATGTACATCAAGAGTCCTCTTCTCGGCTTAACTGCTCTGATGACCGTTTCCGTCGGTCGAGCAGCTGGCGCCGAGCGGGAACCGGCCGAGTACATCAAGATCTGCGACGTCCTCGGCTCGGGATATTCCTATATTCCCAACACCGAGACCTGCCTGCGCATCGGCGGCTATGTCCGTTACGATATCGGCCTGGGTGACGTCCGATCGTATGACAGCGCAAGAACCTCGGACGTGAGAACTGGCGAGGACCAAGGCACTTGGCGAAACAGCACACGCTTCACGTTCAAAACTTGGACCGGCCAGCAGACCGAGCTCGGCGCGTTGACGACCTATACCGAAACCCACGTGAATTTTGGCAACAGCGCTAACTCGCATGACAGTCCTCAGAACTATGATTTCAACAGCGGCCTCGCACTGGCTTCTGCCTGGGTCGAGCTGGGAGGCCTGCGAGTTGGCAAGGAGGGGTCGGCCTTCGATACGTTTGTAAGCTACGCTGGCGACGTTCTCGATAGTATGCTCGTTCCGTCGGCCGGCTTCGACACCAACGTGGCTCAGTACCACTTCGACGCCGGCAACGGCATTTCGACTGTGATTTCGCTCGAACAAGGATCGGGCTCAGCCGGTACTATCGACAGCTATATTCCGCACGTTGTCGCCGGCTTGAAATACACGCAAGGCTGGGGCTCGATCACCGGCGTCGCGGCTTATGACAGCAATTACGAAGCTTTTGCCGGCAAGATCCGCGTCGACGTCGCTGTCACAAACCAGCTGTCGCTGTTTGGACTCTTCGGCTACGGTTCCAATGCCAGTCTCAACGAGGACTCAAACGGCGCAATTGCCAATCATGGGCGCGGCTCGTACAAAATCTGGAACGGCCAGTGGGCTTTCTGGGCGGGCGCCACCTACGAGTTTGACGAGAAAACTTCGTTCAACCTTCAGGTCTCGGGTGATCAGCTCAAGGATGCTGGTGTGGCTGCAAACGTCGCCTACATGGTCGTTCCCGGCTTCACGGTCACAGCCGAGGTCGATTACGACCACTACGGCAACTCTGGCCTCGGCCCTGCCGAGCCTACCGCCGTCAAGGGCACGAGCAAGCCGAACAGCGTCGGCGGCATTCTCCGCTTACAAGGCTCATTTTGAAATCTCTCCAGTCGCGAGCATGGCAAAGGCACTTGCCTCGACAACGCACGCATGGAGAGCTTCGTTCGCCATCTTGAAGTCTGCATCGACCGTCCACGGCCCATCGTACCAACTAGAAACTGAAAGTTATGAGCCCTGTGTACTACACCTAGCCCTTGACCTGCCCGATGAACCGGCCAGGGGCCGTCAGTTCAAATTCGGGGCCGCTTAGAGGGCAGTGTGAGGCCGTGTTAGGTAAGCGCCACTGCAATGTCGAGGCCGCGACACGCCTGTCGCTTTGGACGGCTGGAATTGCCCTTCGCGGCGCCATTCATTCTCTCAACATTTACGTGATAATGCACGCTGAGTCCGAGCCGCGTGGCAGCACCCATCCTAGGTCACTATCGGGGGGCCTTAAACCTGAACAGCTCCATCGTCGCGGCTGCTGCGGAAGCAGGAGCTATCACTGGGACCCGTACTGGTGCTTGTCAGCCGCTGAGCCGCTACTTCGTCTTAGGAAGAGCATTGTCCTTGCCAAAAGCCGGCCAGTATTTCGAGATTGCCAGTGTGGCGCCGGCTGAAGAGAAATGACCATAGTCGAAATATAAAAACTCTCCTCTATCGGAATAGGCGCAGCGTCCTGCGCTGCACAGGAATTTCAGCGGATCGATGAATGTGGCGCCTTTGGTAAATGAGCGCACACGTTCGTTGATGTCGGGGTCCATCGCGATCGGCCAGGACGTATCGTCCAGATTTTGGCGCTTGGCGAAGAACGCAATTTTCCGGACGTCAGTTGGGAACTGCGGAGACTGGCCGATGACAAACACGCGCACGCCCAGGGCACGAAGCGTAGCGATTGTTTGCTGAAGACCGTCGAAACCTCTGACCTCATAGTCACTCCATCTACCGCTGAGGATAACCGTCTTGATGTCCGCTTCCAAGATGACGTCCAAGGCCTTGCGATTGAACCGGACACAATCAAGACGATCGTAAGGGTAGTAATAGAGTATCGGCGCGCAGCTGGCGTACGTATATTCAACGATGTTCGCCTGCAATCGATTTATGTTAGCACCCAAGCCGGAAACATAGTGCGCGGCGAAGGAGTCGCCCCACAAAAAAACCGTTGTTGGAAAACCGCTGGTGCGCGTGCAATCCTCCATATTCCAGCTTTCGATCCGGCTGGTGCCCTCGTTGAAACAGATGCCATTCCTCCAGTCCCCGACGGAAATGCGCCGCTGGACATAGTCCGGAAACCGTTGCGGAAAGCCATTGCCGAGCGCCCCCGCCGCTCCGCCGGCACAAAGGACAACGATCGCGAGCGCTGAAAAGGCGAAGATAGGCCCCGGGGAGGTGAAGGCCCTCTTCTGTCGAAACGGCTGCTCTACAAACTTCCAGGAGAATGCAGCCAATGCGAGGCTTGCCACCAACATCGCACCGGTCATCAACGGATCGAGTTTTTGGAACGAAAGATAGTGCGCGAACGCATTGAGAGGCCAGTGAACAAGATACAACGAATACGAGATGAGCCCAATCCAGACCAGCGGCCGGACTTCGAGCATGCGGGTGGCGACCGTCGAGGGGGTATTTTGGCCAACATAGATCAGAAGGGCCGTTCCGATGCATGGATACAAGGCGTTGTAGCCTGGGAACGGATCACTCGCCGAAATCGCGAAGAACCCGATGGCGAGAAGGCCAAATCCGGCCACCCCCACCGACTCCATCAGGAATCGGTTGCCCAGCGGCGAGGGGCATTTGAGCATGAGCAGGGCGCCCAACATGAGTTCCCAGATTCGGGTCGGCAGCAGATAGAATCCGGCGGTGGGTGCCAGCGATGTCGCCATCACCGCCACTACGAAGCTGCAGAGAATTATCGGAAGAAGTGTCGTCAGCCAGCGCTTCCCGATGTAGCGATAGATTAGGAACATCAGGATTGGTGCGAAGATGTAGTACTGCTCCGCTACGGAAAGCGGCCAAGTGTGCAACAGTGGTAGAAGCGCGGCATCGATAGAGAAGTAACTTGACGTTTTCCAGAAGAAAACGTTCGACCAGAAGGTCGAGGTAGCTATGATGCTAAGACTGAATCCGCGCAGATCCGGTGGCAGAAGAATGAACAATGCTGCAATGCAGGTGAGAAGCATCACAAAGACGAGCGCCGGCAGAATGCGCCGGGCACGGCGCCAGTAGAAGTTGACGATGGAAAATTGGCCGCGTTCAAGGTCATCCAGGAGGCTTCCGCTGGTTAGGTAGCCGGAGATGACGAAGAAGATATCGACCCCGCTAAAGCCACCCGGGATCGCCGAAATTCCGAAATGAAAGAGTACGACCGGAAGTACAGCAACGGCCCTAAGGCCCTCGATATAGCGCCTATATTGCATCCAGCGGTTCCTTTTATTTTAGATCAGGACGCGATTGGAAGCTTTCAATCTCCGGTAGGAGTGCTGCCGAGATAAGGGCGGTATCAGCCACCTTTATCCGTCCCGAATGTTCTGTAAGTTGCAACTGGTACAGAAGCACGATCGCCATCGCCGGCCTTGACGGCCTGATTGTCGAGCAGATCGCGCGGATCGTTGACCATCACGGCCAGGTTATGTCCTGTCGAACAACCAAGCGGCTGTTTGAAGGATTCTTCATTGGGTAAGGCACCATATGAGGGACAGACCGGCGGACGGGCGTGATAGACAATCGCCTCAATTCGCACTGAGCCGGCGTCGTGTTGATCGCGCAATTGAATGTTGTCTTCTTCGATTGCCAACTGCCTGGCCTGATGGGCTACCCCTGCGCTGAGCTGGGGCGAACCGCTGATGAGGAGGTGGATGGCATCGAACCGGCCGCGACTGGCCTTGTCTAGGAAAACACGCAAACGCTGCCGTTCGGAAGCGCGCAGGCTTTGCAACGTCAGGACGGTGGTCTCCTCTCGGACAAGCATTGGTGCCGATGGTTCGACATCAACTGGCGTAGTGCTTGTGCAGCCACTTACGCTTGGTGCCAGAGCGACAAAGAGGATTATAAAACGCAACATCTTTGGATGACACTATTCGATGATGAAGCCGAGACCGCCCTGGGCGCTTGGCGCGCCCGCACGGATAGCAGCGCGGTCTCGCGGGGGACTTGTCACGGAATTCGTCGGAGCGCCCCCTCCGTTCAAAGCCGGTGCCGCCCGCTCGGTCGGTGCGCTCATCTGGTTTGGGTTGGAGCCTGGTCTTACAATGTAAGGCGTAACTAGAATGACCAGTTCTGACTCCTCTTTTTGAAACGAGGTCGAGCGAAAAAGCGGTCCCAGGATCGGCAGTTCTCCGAGCCAGGGAAAGGCCCTGACATCATTGTTGACGTTCCGCCTGATTAGACCGCCGATTGCGAAGCTCTGGCCGCTGGCGAGTTCGACGACCGTATCGGCTCGGCGCGTGGAAACTGCCGGCACGGAAATTCCGTTGATTTGCACGGCACCTTGCGTCGACAGTTCACTGACTTCGGGCGTTACGTGAATGTTGATTTGATTGTTGCTGAGAACTGTCGGCACAAATTCCAGACTGACGCCGAAGTGACGGAATTCAACCGATACCTGCCTGTTTTCCTGCAGGACAGGAATGGGAAATTCGCCGCCCGCGAGAAAGCTGGCCTTTTCACCCGACATAGCGGTGAGGTTCGGCTCAGCCAGGACGGAAGCTATATGCTCCTTGGCGAGCGCGTCGAGAACCGCGCTGACGTTGACGGCACCGTTGTCGAATCCGATTTCTGCTGTACCGCCACCCTGGGTTGAACCAGACCCAGCGCTTGCAGCGCTTCCGCTTAGAACGCCCACTTTGAAATTGCCGATTTGACCGAAGGCGGACAAGTTGACGCCGAGTGACTTCATGGCGCTGCGTGAGACTTCGGCTACGCGCACGCTGAGGTTAACTTGCAGGGATCCAGCGACCTTGATGTTGTTGACGACTTGCGCTCCGTCGCCCAGATATTGCTCAGTGACTCTTTTTGCGGTGTCGGCGACCTCTGCGTCGGGCGCCGTCCCGCTAAGGATTGCGCCGCGCGGCGTATAGTTGACGCGGATGGGATAGTCGCCGACCTGCTCCCGCAACATGGCGCGTAAATCCCCGATCGGTTGCGTGACAACGATACGCAATTCGGCGAGAGGCTCGCCATTGCCATCCAAGGCGAATAGGCTGGTCCGCCCCGATTTCTTGCCAAAGACGAAGATTGTTTTGCTCGATGGCGCCTGAAAATCCGCGATCGTGGGGTCAGCAACAAAGATGGTCGTGGCTGGCGCGGGCAGATGAACGGTCTCCCCGAGCGAAGAGGAAAGGGTCAGCGTGGCGTTGATGCTATTCGAAGCCGCATGCGGCGGGCCTTTGTCCTGCTTGTTTTGCGCCGCGACACCAAGTGGGAAAGTCACAATAAGCGCGCAGAGGAGATGGCCCAGGTAACGGGGAACTGCAGGTCTTGTAACCTTGTTGGCGATCGCCCGCCAATTGAGCGCATGGCAAGGATGTTGAAGGATCAGCAAAATAGATCTTCTTTCGATTCGACAAACTATGCGGACGAGGCGTCAGTCAATTCTAGGATGTAACCAATGCCTCGGATGGTCTTGATCCGTGGCGTTGCACCTGATCTGGTCAGATGTCCCCGTAAACGATAAATTCCGACTTCAAGCGCGTTGGCAGACACGTCGTCGTTGAATGAATAGAGGTGATCTTCCAATTGCGCACGGAGCACGATGCGGCCTGCCCGGTTAAGCAGGTGCTCTAGAATACAGAGTTCGCGACGTGCGATCATCATTGGGTGCCCATCAACGAAAACCTGGCGGGCGACCGGATCAAAGTCGAGATTGCCAAATACGAGCCTCAGGTCGGTCATCTGTGTCGCCCGGCGCAGAATGGCTCTCATTCTGGCAATAAGCTCATCGGTAGAGATGGGTTTGAGCAGAAAGTCGTCCGCACCACCGTTGAAGATCGCAATTCGCTTATCGAGATCGTTAAGGCTGCTCATAATGACGGCAGGAACTGAATGCCCGTGGGTCCTCAACTGCCTCAGCCAACCCAAGCCATCGCCATCTGGCAGAGCCAATTCCAGCAGGAGAATTTCATAGCTGGCGCAAGAAAATGCACTCGAAGCCAGTTCCAGAGTACCAACGACATCAACGACGAAGCCGCCATCCCCGAGCGCAAGTCGCATGGCGCGCGCAAGATCCGCATGATGATCCACGAGCAGCGTTCGCATTTCATCTCCTCTCGAAGAGGGACGGCCCATCGAACGCGTCACCGGCGGCCATCTGATCGGAGCACACGGCGCGCAACTCGTCGCAGCTCTCGGAACTGGTCCGAGTCGGAGGGACATGCAAGTCGCTCGGTGGCAATAGGCGCGGGTGAGGACCAACTGACGGGCTCAAATACGCCGGTCGGCGAACCCACGAGGCCAGCAACCCGCGTGCGATTTCTCGTTGCATCATCTCTCCTACGTGCAGCCCCTGCGCTCGCAAGGCAGCGTCGCGGCTCAGAGCCCGATTCCCACAGAGGGTAGGGTTAGCTTTCGAGAAACTGATTGAACAAATCGATTATTTGGATCGAATGCATCCACGGTATGGATGCAGCGCACCATCTTCAACGACTGCGGCGTCCTGATGCACTGTTGTGTCTGTCGTGCTCTGCTTTTTTCGCTGTCCTTCAAGGCTGGCGAGCCTGGTGGAACCTGCGCGTCATTGGCTTGGTAGCTTGAATGCTCAACAACGGAGCGCCCTGCGCAAAGCCGCTCTCATTTCCAAAAAGCCTTGCAATCTGGTTGGAGCACTTCGCGCTCGACACCAAAATAGGCGAGGAAAACTGACGTCTGACAGGGATGTACATGCAACAGCCGATTTGCGGCACCAGCAAACGACCGCGTTCAGGCTGAAGATCGACGACCAACGGCTCCTCGATTTCCGCACCGACCGCTTTTACAAGCTCTTCCTGTGCGGGCGGATGCCGGCAAACAGCAGCACAGGGTCAGCGAAACCGGGAGCGGGCCTGCTTGATCGCCATGATCACATTGCCGCTGTCGCGCGTGCGGAGCGGAATGCAATCGGTCCAGCCGGCGGCAATCCGGTCAGCACCATCGTCTGCACGAAGCTCCCTGACGAAGACGTGCCCGAATGCGCTCAACAAAGCCGGGCGGCGGATCTTTCCAATCGCCGAAGGTGCGGGCTGGCACCGAGCGGCGAACTGCGAACTCATTCCTGCCCGGCGGCGCTGGCCGCCGCGAGCGTCGATGCGGACCCAGCCGCTCCGAATCCTCCCACAACACGATGAGCGCGTCGCGGACATCGCTGCCGTAACAGCGGCTGCGGCTCTTGCCCGCAGACGGCCTCTGCTCACGACGGTTCATAAGACGGATCGCGCGCTTGCGAATAATAGCCGGTTACCGCCTCGAACTCATCCAGAATGCGCCGCTTGTCAACGCCGCAATAAAGCTCCACGATCGCCGCTTCACCGTGTCGCCATGCTGAGCCGCGCCATCCTTCCCCCGAACCGGAATGGCACGACCTGTCCATCCCCTTTGGAACAGGACACTATTGGTAACATTTTGCTTGAGGCAATGCGGCTCGTTGCCTTCCTTTTCGCTGACCGGAAGGGTACCGGAAGTCGTCTATCGCATTTTACCCGCTGAAAGCGGCAACACCTCGACCTCAATCGCAGATCATAGGAAATAGACGATCGCGTCGGGGCCTCAGCATCGGTTCACCGGGTTTCCGTCATCGACTGAAGCGAATTGCCCCATCGACCGTCACCGGGTGGGCCGCGATACGTCGCCGTGTATGATTAGCGAGCGCACGTAGCGGAGCCATAGCTCTCCACCCAGCCATGTTCCCCTAGTTGGAAAATGTCCGGCGGACCAGAGGTGCTGTCGTCAGCTTTTCCTGAATAGCGGCCAAGGCAATCCCTACCAGTCCATCACCACCTTGCCGGAACTGCCGCTCTTCATCGCATCGAAACCGATCTGAAAATCGTCGATGCCGATGCGGTGGGTGATCAGGCCGGAGACATCCAGCGGACCCTGCACAAGCGCGATCATCTTGTACCAGGTTTCGAACATCTCGCGGCCGTAGATGCCTTTGAGATGCAGCATCTTGAAGATGACCTTGTTCCAGTCGATCTCGAAGCCGGTCGGCGCGATGCCCAGAATGGCGATCTTGCCGCCATTGTTCATGGTGTCGATCATGTCGCGGAAAGCGGGGGCGGCGCCTGACATTTCGAGCCCGACGTCGAACCCCTCGGTCATGCCGAGCACCGGCATGACGTCGCGCAGCTTCTCCTTCGAGGCGTCGACGACATGCTGGACGCCGAGTTTCTTGGCTAGCGCCAGCCGCACCGGGTTGATGTCAGTGATGACCACTTTGCGCGCGCCGACGCATTGGGCGACGAGCGCGCCCATGATGCCGATCGGCCCGGCGCCAGTCACCAGCACGTCCTCGCCGACCAGATCGAAGGACAATGCGGTGTGGACGGCATTGCCCAAGGGATCGAAGATCGCGGCAATCTCATCGGGCACATCGTCGGGGATCGGCACGACATTGTGCTGCGGGATCGCCAGATACTCGCCGAAGGCGCCTGGACGGTTGACGCCGACGCCGAGTGTGTTGCGGCACAGATGCCCTCGCCCGGCGCGACAGTTGCGGCAATGGCCGCAGACGATGTGGCCTTCGCCCAATACACGCTGGCCGACCTTGTATTCGGTGACCGCTGCGCCGAAATCGGCAACGGTGCCGACGAATTCATGGCCCGTCACCATCGGCACCGGCACCGTCTTCTGCGCCCACTGGTCCCAATTGTAGATGTGCACGTCGGTGCCGCAGATCGCCGTCTTCTTGATCTTGATCAGCACGTCGTTGGGGCCGATTTCCGGCACCGGCACCTCTTCCATCCAGATGCCCGGTTCGGCCTTGGCCTTCACAAGCGCCTTCATCATGTTCGACATCAGGATTTCCCTATTCCGTGATTGCGCTTCTGGCGAGATAGCCTGCACAACGGGAAGGTAGGCCACTAACTCGTTTGAACGTCCGGAATGGTCAGCCCCGCCTGCTCGGCCTCGCGGCGCAAATTCTGACGGGGCCTGGGGCCGATCTGCTGGATCACCAATCCGGCTGCCAGTGAGCCAAGGTCGCCGCAAGTCTGCAGGTCGCGGCCTTGCGTGTAGCCATGCAGGAAGCCGGCGGCATAGAGATCGCCGGCGCCCGTCGTGTCGACCAGTTCCTTGATGGCGGTCGCCTTGATCACCACGGTCTCGTCGCCGCGCACGATCACCGAGCCTTTTTCCGAGCGGGTGACGGCGGCGATCCGGCAATCCTTGCGGATCTGGGCCAGCGCCTCGTCGAACGACGATGTCTGGTAGAGCGACTTGATCTCGTGGCTGTTGGCAAAGACGATGTCGACCGTGCCCGAGCGCATCAGGTCGAGGAATTCGTCGCGGTAGCGGTCGACGCAGAACGAATCCGATAGCGTCATCGACACTTCTCGGCCTGCCGCGTGCGCCAGCTTCGCCGTCTGGCGGATTGCCTCCTTGGCGCGCGGCGGGTCCCACAGATAGCCTTCGAAATAGGTGACCTTGGCGCCGGACGCCTTGTCGGCTTCGACATCCTCAGGGCCAAGCTCGACGCAGGCGCCGAGATAGGTGTTCATCGAGCGCTCGCCGTCGGGCGTGACGAAGATCATCGAGCGCGCCGTCGGCGGCTCACCCTTGAGCGGCGTGGTGCCGAAGGCGACGCCCTGCGCATGGATGTCGTGGGCGTAGATTTCGCCCAGCGCATCGTTGGAGACCTTGCCGAAGAAGGCCGCGCGGCCGCCAAAGCTGGCGACGCCGGCCGCCGTGTTGCCGGCGCTGCCGCCGGACGCTTCGATCGCCGGACCCATGCGGCTGTAGAGCAGTTCGGCGCGTTGTGTGTCGATGAGGTTCATCGCGCCCTTGATGATGCCGTTGGTCTCGAGGAATTCCTCGTCGCACTGGGCGATGATGTCGACAATGGCATTGCCGATGCAAAGCACGTCATAATCCGGCATCAAAATCTCCGCCAAAACCCGAGCCGGCTTCTTGCCACGCCGGCCGGGCGTGGTCTCGCGAGTTGAAATGGGTTGCCGCATGCGCTTGATCCAGCCGCCCTCACGCAGCTGCCGGTCCGGCTTCACGCAGCAAATCGTCAGCTTTGTCCGTCTTCTCCCAAGTGAACTCAGGCTCTTCACGCCCGAAGTGTCCGTATGTCGCCGTCTTGCGGTATATCGGCCGTAAGAGATCAAGCATCTTGATGATGCCTTTCGGTCGGAGATTGAAAACCTCGAGAACAAGGCGCTCGATCCTTTTTTCCTCGATCCTTGCGGTTCCGAAGGTATTGACCATGACAGAAACCGGACTGGCCACGCCGATCGCGTAGGCAAGCTGAACCTCGCAGACCTCTGCAAGGCCGCTGGCAACGATGTTCTTCGCGACATACCGGGCGGCATAGGCCGCCGAGCGGTCAACCTTGGATGGGTCCTTGCCCGAAAAGGCACCGCCGCCGTGACGCCCGGTCCCACCGTAGGAATCGACGATGATCTTCCGTCCTGTGAGGCCGCAGTCGCCGGCAGGCCCACCGACCACGAACCGCCCTGTTGGGTTGACCAGAAATCTGATCCCCGAAGTATCCAGGTGGGCCGGCAGGACCGGTTTTATGATCTCCTCAATGACGCCTTCGCGGACCGTGGCTTGTGAGACCGCTTCGTCATGCTGCGTTGACAGGACTATGGTATCCAGCGCCACCGGGCGGAGCCCTTCGTAGCGTACCGACACTTGAGATTTCACGTCCGGACGCAGCCAGCCAAGCTGTCCCGCTTTCCGGACCTCGGCCTGTCTTTTCGTCAAATGGTGAGCGAGTTGGATCGGCAGGGGCATCAATGTATCCGTCTCGTTGCATGCGAATCCAAACATGATGCCCTGATCCCCTGCCCCTTGCCCGAGATCCTGCCCTCGTCCTTCATCAACGCCCTGGCTTATGTCGGGCGACTGCTCGGTGAGGGCCAGAACGACGGCGCAACGTCGACCATCAAAGCCAATCGCATCATCGTCGTAGCCAATATCGAGTATCGTATCGCGGGCGACTTGGCTGTAATCGATGTGGGCATGGCTGGTGATCTCGCCAGCCACAACGACCATCCCCGTCTTCACCAACACTTCACAGGCGACGCGCGCCTTCGGATCGGTGCGCAGGACCGCATCGAGAATGGCATCGGAGATGTTGTCTGCCATCTTGTCGGGGTGTCCCGCGCCGACGGATTCGGAAGAGAACACGAACTGCCTGGTCATAAAAATGCCCTCGCTTCAAGTGCTGGAGTTAGTGAGGAGTTTCTGGATTGGGGTGGCTTATCGGTCGCGGATGCCGGGAACATCGAACGCAGTGCAGAAGTCGGCAACGTCTCTTCGTACGCTCGCATGAACTTCCTGGTCATCGGGCTGGCGGCAGACCGAGTCGATGAAAGCGGCGATCTGCACCATCTCCGTTTCGCGCATGCCCATGGACGTCACCGCTGGTGTCCCTAAGCGGATGCCGCTTGTCAGCGCCGGATGCCGCCGGTCGCCCGGGACCATATTGAAATTCGCAATGATGCCTGCACGCGATAAGCGCTCCGCATAGGCTTTGCCTGACAGCGGCCGGTCCCGAAGATCAAGGATCAGCATGTGATTGTCAGTGCCCCCAGTGACGAGTTCATAACCTCGCTCCAGAAGCGCCTGGGCCAGAGCCTTGGCGTTGTGGACGATCTGCTGACCGTAGACACGAAAGGACGAGTTCGCTGCTTCCTGCAAAGCGACGGCAAGCGCGGCGATAGTATTCATATGCGGTCCGCCTTGCAGAAGAGGGAACACGGCGCAGATTGTGTTTGCTCTTCGGATGATGGAGGGGCTGATAACGGTCTTCATTCCTTGATAAAATGAAGCCACCCCGGGGACCGCGGATCGACTTGTGAGAGGTGCTGGTGACCACATCGCAATGGGACACGGGGTTCGGATGCACTCCTGCGACAACCAGGCCGCAGATGTGGGCGATGTCAGCCACCAGATACGAGTTCACCTCCGAAGCAATTTCGGCCATTGCCGCGTAGTCAAAAATACGCGGATAAGCAGTTCCGCCGACCCAAATTAGCTTCGGGCGTTCCCGCTTGGCGGTCTCGCGCAAGTGGTCATAGTCAATTTGCTGTGTCTTTTCGTGCAGCCTGTACGGGACGCGCTGATAATCGCTGCCGGAAAAATTGACGGACCAACCGTGAGTCAGATGGCCGCCTTCGGGTAAAGGCAAGCCCATGACTTTGTCACGGGGGCTCAAAAGCGCGCGATAGACAGCCTGGTTGGCTGGCGAGCCTGAATAAGGCTGGACGTTGGCGTGTTCACTGCCAAATAGCGCTTTCAGGCGCTCGATCGCGAGGGTCTCAAGCTCATCGACGATCTCGTTTCCGGCGTAGTAGCGCGCACCGGGGTATCCCTCGGCATACTTGTTGGTGAAAATCGACCCGGTCGCTTCCAACACCGCCGAGGAGGCAAAGTTCTCGGAGGCGATCAGTTTGAGAGTTGTCCGCTCCTGACGCTCCTGTCTTAGAAGCAGTTCGTGAACGCGGGAGTCGACGGCGGCTAAGTGAGGCCGCCCGTAAGTGTCGGGCTGCGCGATGGCGCCGCCGGCGGAGTTATCCATGGTAGTCGCGCTCCATTTGGACTGATCTATTTCACGATCAAGCAGGCGGTCCCTTCAACCGCGCGTCTTGTATTGCTTCCAGGCGTTGTAGGTCTCTTTTATGATGGCCATCATCGTGGGGCAGGAGATCGACCACCAATTGAGCCAGCCCGCCATCCTTGCCTCCTGCTTGCATATGGTACGAAGACTGCGGACGTTGTTCGTTGCAGCAAAGAAAGTTGGCTCTGCCCAGCCGCCGAACGTGGCGTCGAACCTGCTCGCGAGGCAGACTGGTAATATCGGCCAGCTCGCCGACGGTTAGATCCGCATGCGCGCAAAGGCCCAGGATTCGAAGGCGATCAAGATGCGCTGCCGTCCTTAGGCGATTTACCAGTGTCAACATTGGTTGGCATCAACCCGGACGGGATGCAGCAAGCCGCTAGCCCTTCTATCCCCATCAATCCGCATGAGACCTCTCTCGTCATTTGCTGTAAATCCGCTGGTATGGATGCTAATGGAAGATGGATCACAGTCCTTTCTACGACTAAGACGCCAGATATTGGGGCTAATGTACCACCTGACAGGAGACTACACTCACGAACATTATGTGAATTTTTTTTAACGTTGCTGAGAATCAAGGGTGAGGTTTGGCGAATGTCTCGCCGTCGACTGTCGAATCCTGCCCGACGGGATTATGGGGTGCGTAGCCTGCTTGTCCTTTCCACATGACCAGCGACGATGGGGCGGAGGCGGCAGACATAGCTCTGGAGCATGCTGCGGTATCTTTGGCCTGAAGCCGAGGAAGGCGGACCGTGGCTTCCGCGCCGCTGCCGGGAGCCCGCGAACAGGCCAAGTTGATCAGCCGGGTGTTGCCGTCATAGAGCGTGAGACCCAAAGCTGGCCAGCCGCGCCCTGAGGCTGACGCACCGCTCAGCGTCCACCTTGCTCTCGAAGCCCATCGGCATAGCGCCGATAACGACTTGACCGCGTGCGTGTCGACGAGCGATCGGTGAGCGCAAGGATCGAGGGTGCAGTGCAGGATAATGCTGTTTTAAATCAGCGCTGTTTTCAGCCGACTGCCTTGAGCGTGGGCACAAGGATATAGGCCCAAGGCAGGAGATCATCGTCTGCTGTTCGGGAGGCCGCCCTGGGCGCGCGACAGCCGTTCCTTCGGCTGCGCCGCTCCGCCACCATCCGCGCCGTGCCTTCCGGAGACCATTCCCGCTGCCGGCCGGCGCCCGTGAAAACCTCGACCCGGCGCACCGGCTCGAGATGGCTGGGCTCAGCGTAACTCTGAAGTCGTCATATACCGAAGCCTTCACAGACTTCGGACATCCCCCTCACAGTCCGATCCAGATGGCGTCAGGAACACCGCTGCGTTGATGCGGATGAACCCCTGCTTGTGCCACAATGACCCTTATGTCAGCGCGCGAGCCAAAGCTTCCGCGCAAGGCGACGGCTAGGATAAGGCAATGCCGACGAAGGGCACATTGCTTGCCACACTCTGGAATGATGGCATGCTCGGAAGGCCTAGGCTTTGCTCAGGGCCGCCTGCAAGGCGCGCTTTGAGGTTATTCACATAGCCTTCTGCGTAGTCCTGCGCCGTCGAGACCGAAAGATCAATGCCTGCCGCCAAGGCCTCTTCCATCAGGTGCTTTACGAGCCCATTTCGAATGGCCAGCTTGACCTCGGGGCCTGCGATAAGGCCGATCGCCTGCGCGGCCATATTGAGGCCAGCTTCCTCCAGCGCTCGCTTCATATCGCCTCCGTTAATGGCCGTACGCAGGAGATTGGCTGCTTGCGACTCAGCCTCGAGAACCATCGAGGCAAGATCGGCTACTTGTCCGAGGCCCGGAATGAAGCTGAGCAGTCCCACCGCCGTTGCCGCCAAGTCGAGCACTTTCGTCTCGATTTTGAGCACGGAGTCGACGACGTGCATGACGGCCCCGCCGTTCTTTTTGGCTGACTTAATGTCAGGCTGGTCCATCAGGCCCATCTTCATGTCCGCGACGGCATTCTGCTCTTCTGCGGTTTGGGCGCCGTGGGTGATTGGCTGCTGAACGTTGCGGTTCGCAGACGACATGTTTGTGCAAAAATGGGCAAAGTCTTTTTTGCTGATATTGCCGGAATCAACCGTATGCCCGCCGCCAAAGTCGAAGAATTTATGATGGGTCTTATAGCCCGTGATCGAATTGTTCAGGAGGCCAAACAGAAGAGGATCTGAAAGGAGCTGAGAGGCTGCTTCCCGCACTTTCGGATCAAGGCTCTTGTCGTCTTTCATTTTCGCCAGTTTGTCGCGAGTCAGAACACCGCTTCCAAAGAACGTGTCCTGATGGTCCTTGATCATCTCGACCGTATTCAGCTCAGTTTGCGTGAGGCTCATCGACGATGAGGCGACTTGCAGGAAATCCTCTTTGTGCATCTTCCCTTTCGAGCCACCGCACAACTGGTTCCAAGCATCGGGGTGATCGAGGAAATATTGCGCCGCCGCAATGACCTGGGGCGGAAATTTGCCGTTTTTCGATTCGCCGCCGACCATTTTCTTGAACTCATCCAGACTCAGGTCCTTGGACAGATTTTCGGAGTACCGGTAAAACTCCCGCAAGGCATCGCTCAAGGTCATGACCGAAGGCTGCAAACCTCCGCTGCCGTCGGATGGTATGTAGTTCTGCTCGTAGCTTCGCGCTTGGGCTTCCTGAAATGCAGCAACTTGTGGGTGGTGGTTTGAAAATCCGGCCAAGTCCTTGGCGTTGATCTTGCCTCCACAGCGGCCGTCGCCCTGCGAGCCAATCGCATAAAAAAGTCCCGAATCCTGCTGCAGTCCCTGGATCGCCGCTTTCAGATCCGGTGGCGTAGAGGGATCATTGGCTTTGTCGGTCAACGACTTCCAAGTAAGCGGGCATTGGTCCTTGTGACGGTTGAGTACCGCAACAATCTGCAACTCAGCCGTGGTCAGCGACCCACCGTTCCACGTGATTCCGGGGCTCGGCCTGGGAGCCGGCTCGATCTTCGGAGTGACGCCGAGCAGATGTTGGGCTTCAGTCGCCTTGGAGCGTTGCGATTGGTCCTCCTTGAGAGCCGCCCTCATATTTGGCGGCAGCAGATCCAGTGGGTGTTGCTCCAAGCCATTCAATGTCAAGACATCCGGTGCCAGATGGCCCAAAGGGTCCTGCCGCAATTTATCCATTGTCGAATCAAGATTCGACGCTGGCAGATCCCCTTGCGCGAAAGAGCCGGGCTTGTCTGCCAGCACACAAGTGGACAGCATCGCTTCGAAGCACGATGCACTTTGCTGATGCTGGGTCGCAAAATGGGAAACTTTCAGGCCCGGCCAACCCCTTGCGGACTGTAGCGAATTTGAGCGGTAGAAAGTTGAAAGATTACTGGCCGACATTATGCATCCTCAGACGTGACGTTGAAATCCCCACAAGAGACCCCGACAGAAGATCCCTTGCGTTTCACAAAATTCGACAATTCCAAGCGTCGGCAGGTCACGAATGCGCCTGCCCTGCCTTCAATTGCTGTGTTCCGGGCCGGCTCCAAGGTTCGGTCCAACACAATGGCCGGAGTCACCGCGAGAGCTGCCGGGACTCATCATGAGCGGATTAGCTTTCGAGAAACTGACGAGTTTGCGAAGAGTTCACAAAGGGGTAGCCGCAGTCATGTTCTTCAGAGCTGCGGGAAATCCTCAATGTTCATTTCTTGCCCAGCTCAGGCTTCCCGCCAACGCTATCCTGTTGTGGGATGTCAGAAGAATAAGAAGCATCCGGTCGTCCGTCGCGAACGACCGTAGTGGAGGAGCCGCGAAACAAGATCAGCACTGATTCCTTTGGCGTTGCCGCTATGTGAGTCTGCGCCTGCGCCTGCGCCACCAAGCCGTTAAAGGTCTGCTCCACGAGTGCGACGAAGCGCGGTGGACCGGAAACGAAGACGAGGCCATTGCCTGGCACGGGTTTGACCACATAGCGCTCGTCGGAGATATCAAGCTTGTCGAGAGCCCCCTTGAACGCATCGAAGCGAATCGACGTCATCAAAAGCATTCGAGTTTGCGATTCTTGTGCAGCAGACACATAGAGCACAAGGCCGTCATAGTACCATTGTAGACCGTAAAGGTTCGTCAAGCGGTCGAGGAACGCGCGCGGTGGCAAATCAGGCATACGTCCGCGAATTCGCCCCTTCACCGCAGGACTGATGTTGACCCTGATATTCAGGTTGTTGCCGAATTCCTGCAACGCTGCAGCGAGCTCCTGATCCAGAACCGTGTATCTATAGGGTGTCGCCGGAAGGGACAGCGGGACTGCATGCGCCGGGTGAATCCCGGTGGACAGAAAAAACCCGGCACAAAGAAGTCTCAAAACATGCAGGGTGACGGGTTGGATAAGCGTTCTCGGCATGTCGCACTGATAAACCAAACGCTGAAATCATCACAAGTGACTAAATTGCCGAAGAGATTTTAGATTGTCGAAATGACGCCGCCGTTAGTCAGCTTGTTGTCAGCTTGCCCCCCTAGGAGTGTTGCGCCGACACCGGGTGATGAATGGGCGGGGCTCGCCCGGTCAGAGAGAGCAACCGAGTCCTTACATGATGATGCCTGTCACGTCGATCTCTGCCACTCTAACGGCTGGCCTCCCCAGGGTCGGATCACCGTCGATTGTCGAGCAGGCCCAGTTTGAGCGCGCCTTAGGGCATGCAGCCGACTCGCTGAAAAACGATGCCGCCGCGGGGCCAGCGAGTGCGGCGCCAGTTGCTGCGGCGATGGATGTTCAGCGCGCGGCTGCGCCGACGAGCGGCATGGGCGATCGCGTGTTGCAGACGATTTCCTCCCTATATCCACACAACACTGTTTCCTTCCCCGCGCTCGACCATGACATAGCCCTTTCGAAGGGCGCTCTACCGGGACCGGCGCAGAAGCTTCCCGTTCCAGGTGAGGCGGGAACCGGAATCTCGGGCATTCCCCAACAAGGGCAAGACTTCGAAACGATGATGGCTGGTCTTCGGGATGTTTACAACGGCGTCACCCAGGTGGCGCTTATCTCCAAAGGCGTCAGCGGCGTCACATCATCCGTGAATAAACTTTTGAAGGAAGGCTGAACCGCGCGCATGATTGGCTTGGCCGAGGGCGAAATCATGCGTGGCCTGTCAGGGTGGCGGTCGGTTAGACTTGTCATGCTGCCAGTTCTCGTCGCCCTCACTGCTTGCAAAGCCGACCTCTACACGCAATTGCAAGAGCGTGAGGCAAATGAAATGCTCGCACTTCTTGAAGACAACGGGGTCGCCGCGATCCGGGTGGTCGCCAAGGATGGAACCAGCACGATCCAGGTTGACGAAAAGCTGCTCGCCTTCTCAATCAACCTTCTGAACGCCAAGGGGCTGCCGCGCCAATCCTTCAAGAACCTCGGTGAGATATTCCAAGGATCAGGCCTGATTGCCTCGCCGACCGAAGAGCGTGCCCGTTACGTGTATGCCCTGAGCGAAGAGTTGTCGCGGACGATCAGCGATATCGATGGCGTTTTTTCTGTACGTGTTCACGTCGTGCTGCCGCATAACGACCTTGTGCGAGCCGGTGCCACGCCATCCTCGGCCTCGGTGTTTATCAGGCACGACGCAAAAACAAATGTCGCGGCTCTGCTGCCAAAGATAAAGATGCTTGTAGCCGACAGCATCGAAGGCCTGTCCTACGATAAGGTGGAAGTGGTTTTGGTGCCGGTAGAACGGTCCGCACACGAGCAACGGCCCGATCCGACTGCTGTTTTGCCACAAGCATCACTACCTCTTCCTGCGCCACTTCTGGCGACCGTAACAGGTTTTGCCGCAGCCGTATTCGCCGTGGCCTGTTATCTCTTGATCGGCGTTGTTACGCGTCGGCGCAAGCAATCAACCGGCGTTTCCAAGGTCGAGGGGCGCCGGGATGCTTCTGCTGTCGAGGCCATTCGCAAAAGAATGCCTGCAATTGGACGTGGGTGACATCTCATTGCCAATGCCTATACAGACCGCCCGACCTGATGGTCCGCACTTTCCGGGCGCGAGCGAGCTTGCGGCTTCGGCCCATCCAACCCGTCTTGCGGCGCGTCTTGATCCAGCGTTATCGGCCGAAACGTTAGTGAAGTTGCAGAAGTGTTCCAGACTGCATCCAAGGCTGGCAGAATTGCTGGGCAACGATGACGTGGATCTGAACCACATCGGCTGCAGGCCGGACCTTCTACGCGGGCATGATCCATATCGAGCGGCCCTTCTTGCTGGTAGTATCTGGCATGCCCGTTCGCTGGTCGCGTTTGTCTCTCAGCCTGAGCTTGCCATCCTTGTTAAACGCATCGGCGTGGATGCACACGCATTCGGAATCCGACACCTGCTGCATGCTGTTGACAAAAGACTGATCTCGGACCCAGAAAAACTCGCTCAGCAAATCGAATACGATGGACACGCATGTCTTGGAGCTTGGCTCCAGGACAGTTCAGCGACCGAGCGTAACCGCGTGCTTCTTCGATTGCCCGAGGGGACTGCCGCGGAGACTCCAGCACATGAGCATTGGACCGCCGCCGGCCAATTGCTTTCACTTGTAGTAGCTCATTTTGAGACAGAGACCCCGGTGAAATGACAGTCGAACTTTCCGAGGGGCCAATAGCGCCGCAGATGCGTCCAGTCGGACCACTGATACCCGCGAGCGAGCTCGAAACCTGGCACAGCGCCGCGCAAGCCCTTGCCGCGGCAGAACGGCATCGGCAGCGCGTTCGAAACTGGGCACGCGCGGTTTACCAGCGGGCGTGGGCGCGCGGCCACATGGAGGGCTCGAATGCAGGCACCGAGGAGATGGCAGGGTTGATTGCGGAGACAATCTCCGAAATCGCGCGACGAAAGGCGGCTCTGGAGCAGGAATTGCCGCAGCTCGTGATGGAAATATTGAGCGATCTTATCGGCGCTTTCGATCCGGGCGAGCTATTGGTGAGGGCTGTTCGTCACGCCATAGAGTGTCAATACAGCGGCGCCGACGTTTGCCTTCATGTTTCTCCCATGCAAGTCGACATGCTTGCACGAGAGTTTGCTCGATGCGACGGCCAGGATGGTCGACCAAGGGTGCGGATCGAGCCCGACCCGACATTGTCGCCGCAACGCTGCGTGCTGTGGAGCGAGTACGGCAATGTTGACCTTGGACTTGACGCCCAGATGCGCGCGCTGCGCCTTGGTTTCGGGACGCTCTGTGAGAAAGGCGAGCTATGAGAAAGCCCGTCCCAGAACATAACGCTGACGCCGACACTCGAGCTCTCGTTCCAGCAATCTCGTCTTTGAGGGCTGCGGCCAAGCGAATTGACACGCGTGCGGTGCGCGGTCGGATCACGCGGGCTATCGGCACACTGGTTCATGCCGTCTTGCCAGACACTCGTATTGGGGAACTTTGCCTCCTAGAGGACCCGCGAACCGGGCTGTCGCTCGAGGCCGAGGTGATCGGCCTGTCGGGTGATGGTGTATTGCTGACACCGATCGGGGACTCGGTGGGCCTATCCAGCCGCGCAGAGGTCGTGGCCACTGGCCGAATGCGTGAGGTGCCCGTCGGCGGCGATTTGCTCGGTCGCGTGATCGACAGTCGTTGCCGCCCATTGGACGGCAAAGGCGAAATCAAGACCGTCGAAACTCGGCCCCTGCATGGCAGAGCCCCCAATCCGATGACGAGGCGCATGATTGAGCGGCCATTCCCGCTTGGGGTCCGTGTCCTCGATGGTCTGCTGACGTGCGGCGAGGGCCAGCGGATCGGGATTTATGGCGAGCCAGGTGGTGGCAAGTCGACGCTGTTGTCACAGATCGTAAAGGGTGCCGCCGCTGACGTCGTCATAGTGGCGCTCATAGGCGAACGTGGACGGGAAGTTCGTGAATTCATCGAAAGGAATCTTGGTGAAGAGGGCCTTCTCCGTACGGTCGTCGTGGTTGAAACATCCGACCGCTCGGCGGTAGAGCGTGCGCAATGCGCTCCAATGGCGACTGCGCTCGCGGAATATTTCCGCGATCAAGGCCTACGCGTTGCTCTCATGCTGGATTCGCTGACGCGCTTCTGCCGCGCTATGCGCGAAATAGGCCTTGCTGCGGGTGAGCCGCCGACGCGACGGGGCTTTCCTCCTTCCGTTTTTGGCATGCTGCCAGGCCTGCTCGAGCGCGCCGGCATGGGTGAGCGGGGCTCAATCACGGCCTTCTATACGGTGCTTGTAGAGGGTGATGGCACGGGTGATCCAATCGCCGAGGAATCGCGTGGTATTCTCGATGGCCATGTCATCCTCTCACGCGCTATTGCGGCGCGATCGCATTTCCCCGCTATTGATGTGCTGCAGAGTCGCAGCCGCGTCATGGATGCAGTCGTTTCGGGGACACATCGCAAGGCAGCATCCATTTTCCGCGAGCTCCTGTCGCGCTATGCCGAGACCGAGTTCTTGATCAATGTTGGCGAATACAAGCCAGGTGGAGATCCCCTGACTGACCGGGCTGTCGCGTCAATCGACGAACTGAGGGAGTTTCTGCGCCAGAGCGAAGATGACGCGTCAGATTTCGAGGAGACGGTCGCATGGATGTCGCGTCTGACCGCGTAAACTGGATTCAGTCTTCGAGGTTACGGCTTCTGAAGGAAATGCAAGAGCGTCGTGCCCTTGGCGAGCTGTCCAAGAAGGAAGCCCAGCGCGATGTGGCCGCCTCAGCCGTACAAAATGCCTCTAGGGAGCTTGCAATGATACAGCAACATTGTTCAAGAAAAGAAGCAGCGCTCTATCAGCATCTGATGTCACTCGACAACTTGTCTAGCGCAGCGCTCGACCGTCACCGCCTTCACACTGAACAACTTGCCGCTGAGATCAATTCCAGACGGCAGATGCTTGATGATACCCAAATCGCTCAAGAGGAGGCTGAGATGGCGGCGTCCAGGACGAGGGAGCTATGGGTCATATGTTCGGCGGCAAGGGACAAATGGCAACAAATCGAGGACGACGTGCGGCGCGCCGTCGAGACTCATTCGGAGGCCGCAGCCGAGATCGAGGCCGACGATGAGATACTGCTGAAATATGCGAGGGGGTCGCTTGCCTAAATGCCGCGCAACCGGATCCGACGGTCGCAAGAGGTCGTCCGAATGACACGACCGTGCAGTCTTTGATAGGCGCTGCGGTCACACCCGCCATGTTCGAACCAGTTCTGAAACTGTCCCACACGGTTGTCTCGTGGCTCAATGATACAGCAGCGCCGCGCACGCCGTTTCAAAGCCGGATCAACGAGGTGCCGCTATCGGTGCGAACGGCAGGGCTTGTCTGGCAGCAGGAACCTGCTGCCATTCCGATGCTTGACTGCGTCTGGAGAGTGGGAGCCGAAACGGTCATCTTGTCACTGTCGCGCCCGCTCGTAGAGGAGTTCATCACGACAGTGCAGAACGGCTTGGCCTTCCCTTCCGAGCCAACTGCTTCGCTAATTCTCGAACTCGCTCTGGAGCCGCTTGTCACTCGACTGGAGGAGACGACGCGTCTGAACGTGCAACTCGTGCGGGTATGCGAAGCCACGATGCTGGCTCCTCATCTTGAACTCGACATCATTTTCGGCGCGGTCAAGGGCAAGGGCCGTCTATTCCTGTTCACGCCACTTGACGGCTTAGTACCGCCTGCGTTTCGCGCGCTAGGCGAACTGCTTGCCCAGTTGCCGCGGCAGCTGGGCGGGCTGCCTCCAGAGCTCCCGCTCATTGTTGCAGGAGAGGTCGGCACGCTTCGCCTTCCTGCGGCGCTTCTTCGAAGCGCATGTGTCGGTGATGCATTGTTGCCCGATATTGCGCCGTTCGGCCGCGGCCAGATCACCCTAGCTGTCGGCCAGTTGTGCGCCGAGGCGGATCTTGACGGCGATGAATTAATCTTGCGGGGGCCTTTCCGCCCGCGACCGTGTCCTTTGGAGAGTGCGCATATGACACAACCCGGATCGCAACTGGAGCTTACTAAGGATCTCGACGATGTCGAGATCGTGCTTGTCTTTGAATGCGGCCGCTGGCCTATTTCTCTTGGGGAATTAAGAAGTGCCGGCGAAGGGCATATTTTTGAACTTGGATGGCCGATCGACGGCCCGGTCGACATAGTGGCCAATGGTCAGCGTATCGGGCGTGGCGACATTGTCCGCATCGGAGAAGAGCTGGGCATCAGGCTCCGTGGCGGGTTTGCATGCAATGAGTGAAGCTCAGCCGACAATCCTGGCGCTTCTTGCGGTTACCGCCGGACTCGGTCTGCTGGTTTTAGCAGTTGCCACGACAACGGCCTTTGTAAAGGTATCAATTGTTCTTTTCCTCGTCCGCAATGCGCTCGGGACCCAGACCATACCACCCAATGTGGTGCTGTACGCCGCGGCGATGATCCTCACTATGTTCGTTAGTGCGCCCGTTGCTGAGCAGACCTATGACCGCATGTCGGATCCCAAGCTCCACTATCAGACATTCGACGACTGGGTAAGCGCCGCTAAAGCCGGAAGTGAGCCCTTGCGCGAGCATCTCAAGAAATTCACAAATGAAGAGCAGCGGCGATTTTTCCTATCTTCGACAGAAAAGGTCTGGCCAGAGGAAATGCACGCTGCAGCCACGCCTGATGACTTTGCAATACTTGTACCATCTTTCTTGCTATCAGAATTGAAGCGCGGATTTGAGATAGGATTTCTACTTTATCTGCCTTTTATTGTTATAGATCTGATAGTGACAACTATCTTGATGGCAATGGGTATGTCGATGGTCTCACCAACTGTTATATCTGTCCCGTTCAAGATCTTCTTGTTTGTTGCCATTGATGGTTGGTCAAAATTGATGCATGGGCTTGTGCTGAGTTATACGTTACCGGGAGGCTGATCATCACTGAATCCAGCATCATTACTCTTATGAGCCAATCACTGGTGGTTTTCATGATCTGGATTCTACCGCCGCTCATTGCATCAGTGGTTGTCGGCCTCGTCATCGGCATCCTCCAGGCGGCGACGCAGATCCAGGATGAAAGCTTGCCGCTCACCGTGAAGCTTCTGGTCGTTGTCGCGGTGATTGGGCTGTTTGCTCCTGTGCTAAGCGCCCCGCTCATAGAGCTAGCCGATCAGATCTTCACCGAGTTTCCCGCAATGACACTTAGCTACTAGTCCGCCCCATGGACGCGCCATCGGCCGATATTCAAATTCTGATCCAGACGGCTCTCGAACTCGTCGTTGCGGCAGGTCTTGGGGCAGCCCGCGCGATGGGCATCATGCTGATCTTTCCCGTATTCACACGCTCGCAGATCAGTGGGCTGATCCGGGGCTGTTTGGCTGTTGGCTTCGCACTACCATGCCTGGCACACGTCAGCGGCGGATTGCCGGCGCTGGATCCTGATACGCGCCTGATCCAGCTAACCCTGCTCGGATTCAAGGAAGTTTTTGTCGGTGTACTCCTTGGCACTTTTCTTGGCATTCCGCTTTGGGGCCTTCAGGCTGCCGGGGAGCTTATCGACAACCAACGCGGCATCAGCAGCCCGACCGCTTCGGCCGATCCCGCGACGAACAGTCAGGCTTCCGCGATGGGCGTTTTTCTGGGGATCACTGCGATTGCCATATTCGTCGGATCAGGAGGCCTGGAAACTTTGATCAGTGTCCTGTACCGCAGCTACTTGATCTGGCCGGTGTATCAGTTTCACCCGACACTGAGTGGGCCAGGAGCAATGGAGTTGTTGGGGCTTCTCGACAGCATAATGCGCACGGCATTATTGGTATCGGGGCCTGTCGTGTTCTTCCTGATACTGATTGATATATCGATGATGCTGCTGCGTCGCTTTGCCCCGCAATTTAAGGCGAGCCAACTGTCTCCGGCAATCAAGAACATTGTCTTTCCAGTTCTCATGGTCACCTACGCTGCCTATCTGGTGGAGAGCATGAAACTGGAGGTCACACGTGCCAACGGCGTGCTGGAGTGGTTCGACAAATTGCTGCCATGAGCGACACAAGTGAAGAGAAGACACACGCCGCCAGCCCGAAGAAGTTAAGTGAAGCGCGCAAAAAAGGACAGCTGCCACGTAGCTCCGATTTCGTCCGCGCGGTCGGGACTTGCGCTGGGCTCGGCTACCTTTGGCTAAGAGGCAGCGTGATCGAGGACAAATGCCGGGAAGCGCTCCTATTAGCCACCAAGTTGCAGAGCCTACCTTTCGATACCGCGGTGCCGCAGGCATTGGTTGTGCTCGTCCAACTCACAGTCGCGGCTGTTGGCCCGCTGCTTGGAACCCTTGTCGCCGCGGTGATTTTGGCCAGCCTGCTAGCCAATGGTGGATTTGTCTTCTCTCTGGAGCCGATGAAGCTCAGCTTTAAGAAAATTGACCCCTTTGAAGGGCTGAAGCGCTTGGGGTCTGCTCGTTCCATGGTCGAAGTCTGCAAGACCATGTTCAAGGTATTGGTTCTCAGCGCAACCTTTTCCATTGTCCTTCTCGGGATGTGGAAGACAATGGTCCCTCTGCCGATCTGCGGCATGGGCTGTGTTGGCCTCATCTTTATGGAGACAAAATTGCTGATGGGAATTGGCGCCGGCGCACTGCTGGTCGGCGGACTGATCGATCTTCTGCTCCAGCGCGCGTTGTATCTGCGCGAAATGCGCATGACCAATACCGAAGTGACGCGCGAGTCGAAGGATCAGCAAGGAGCGCCAGAGTTGAAAGGTGAACAGCGTCGCATCCGCGAGGAGGCGGCCGACGAGCCTGCGCTTGGCGTGCATCGCGCCACGCTGGTCTTAACAGGAAGGGCGGTCCTGATCGGTCTGCGTTACGTTCGCGGTGAAACCGGGGTGCCGTTCTTAGTTTGCCGTGCCGAAGGTGAGCGCGTTTCACATGTGTTGAGCGAGGCGCGGGCACTACGCCTGACGATCGTCCATGACCATGTCTTAGCGCGTCAGCTGATAGGCACTACAAAACTCGGCCACGCGGTTCCTATGCAATATTTCCAGCCTGTCGCGAAAGCATTCTTTGCCGCAGGCTTGGCCTAGTCATTGGAAGTCCACGACTGCCCAGTTCAAAACTGACCTGGCTCCATGCTAGTGGCAAATGTCGGCTGGCCATCCGTGCCCCAGTGTCTCTGTCAGGCCAACCGCGCAACCGCGGGCCTGGGGCAATCACTCCCCTCGGATCTGCCACCCAGCAACTACGGCAAGTCCTCCGGGCATGACCTTGCAGCCTCTGCTGGCCGGTGCGTGGCGCAGTCCGAGGTTTTGAGGCCGGCAGTGCGGATTTGATTGGTGCAGCCGTTGGAATGCCCTCGTCAGCTAGTCGTCAACTAAGCGCCCTATGTTGAACAGCCGTGCTAACTTGAGCTCGGTTGCGAAACATAGGAGTACGAATCGTCATGTATGGTCGAATTGGTGGCTCATCCGATAGTTACCGCGCGCATAATGCCGGCGAGCAATCGGATGCAGGAAGCGAAGGGTTCGCGGACACATTTGCCCGAATGCACTTATCCGGATCGGAAGGTAGCGGCGCCTCATCATCGGCGGCTCCCCAAGCATACTCCCTCAATTCCCGACCTCCTGTGGTGGAGATCAACAGGACTTCCTTCAGGAGACAGGTGAGGCAATTTCATGGTGATGAAATCACGCACATCGCCGACAATCCTCAAGAGTATTCGGAGTTCGTATCGTCACGAGCCAGGCGCACCGCGGACGTTGCTCAGCAATATGGCATCCGTCGAGATACGGAGCACGCGCGATATTTCAGTTACCAATTGGGAGACCGGAGTGCCGGACTGCTGAGAATGGAAGGCGGATTCAGCATGAACGAGTTCGAATCGGAAAGTTGGCGGGAACAATTTCCTGGTCGAACTGAGGTCACTTCCATAGTGGATCTTCAAGTCGCCCATCCGCTCGTCGAAAATGCGGGCGATATTCTGCTGGAGCATCAACTTCGGATAGACGGCGACCGACCGTTGCTGAATTGGCGTGCGGCTAATCCGGAAGCACAAGCGCGCGCGCAGACGATGGGGTTTGTTGAAGTGGATCATGGCGACCTGGTGCTTGACCCTACGCAGCATCCCGACAAATGGACGAAGAACAGTGCCGGTGAGTGGCAGCGTGCAGGCAAACCTCCACTCTATCTCCACAAAACCGAGGATAGCGACAGCAGCGATAGCGGGTCCGACGACGATTTCATGTGATTTGTCGACCCGCCGCCGAGCCTTGCAACTGGTGACGGTTGCAAGGCTGTTGGCAGTGAATGCTAATTGTCCGGCGACAGCCCCGCCTTAGCGCCAGCGCCGCCGAGCAATCCAGCCCATCTCCCAGACAATAAACTGCGGATGCGCATCGTGGGTGCTTGCGAGCGGATTGTATTCGGGCCGGAACTCCGCCTCTTGGAACCGAGCTCTCCCGAATCCAATTTTCTCCACCACACCGTTGGGTCGTTGCGATGCGCCGATCCCGATCGGATCGGCTATGCCTGCTCCGCGCTCGCAGGAAGACCTTCCGCCTCGATCTTGGCGGCGCGATCTCGGCGATAAGTTGGATGGGAGGCAAGATACGCCGCCACGTCAACAGCCGGTAACGCGACATCGCAAATCGGCCCTGACGGTAGCCGATCGACTCCAATCGCCGGACCGCAACTCGCGCAGCGGCATTCGCGGTTTGGCCAGGAGAAATGCTCGCTGACTCACAGCGTGGCCGGCCGCATTCTGAGTGCCCTGTCATGCAGCCTGCGCCGACGGGAGCTCGGCACGCGAATGGCGTGGTTGGCGGCCAAGCCCTGAGGTCAACAAGGACTTACAGAAAGCGGGGGTGAGTTTGCCGCGATGAATTATGACCTTCTCGCGACCGGACCTAGCATCGGCTTCCTCTCGCTCTCGATTGTAGCCGCGCTGTTCGTTGGATTTAACGTGGCAAGCGGTGAATTCGGAATCAGCCAGCCCTTCCAAGTTTCTGGCCATGACGGGGCGACTCGTGTGGATGTGCACCCACATCGGGCTCGGCATCGCACCATTGACCAGCATCTTGGGCTGCAGCTTCATCTCAAACAGCTTTCCTGGCTCGCCACGCAGCGCGACCGGTGCCTCCGGCGGCATCAATTCGTCGGCATTGCACAAATGTTCCAGGTATTTTTGCGCCGGAAATGCGTAGGTCTTCATGCAATCAGTCGTAATGCCGGCTTTTCCTTCATTCAATGCGTTGGCCTGTCCCAGCACCATGTTCAGCAACCCTTTGAGCTGGTCTGTGCGTTCGTGCACTTTGGGTAGCTGGGTGGAGGTGAGTAGCAGGCGTACATTACGCCCCTGCAACCCGGCGAGACAGGTTTGCATCTCAATGGCCTGGGCTCGCAGGTACTGGGCCACATCGTCCACGACCTTACCGGCCTCCTCAGGCTTCATCTGGCGCACTTGGGAGACGACGCTTTGCTGACCGGCCAGATCGAACTGCAAAAGTTCGTCCAATCGTTTGAGCCGCTCCGTCAATACCTCCATTGACAACGCGGCGCCCCCGATTGTCGAGCCTGCCCCCGACGAACTCGCAGCCACCTCTTGCGCTCTCACCTGTGTACTCGCAACTTGATCCGAGCGCGCGAGAACCTTGGCTGCTGGCACTGTGCCGGCGTTCGCAGCGACTGGTGTTGATGGCTGCCCGGCGGCAGAAGTCCCGGCGCGAGCTGCCGACTTATGCTTTGACTTCCCTTTCCTTCGCGCTGTAGTGCCTTCTGACACTGCAGCCGTACCAGCAGTGCCAGCCGGTATCGCAGCGCCTGCCCTGGCCGGCATCGCAGCGCCCGCCTGGGCCTGTGGCGCCATGATGGCTGACGGCGGAGACTGCAGGTTCAACAAGTGCATGGCATCGTGCGCAGTGATCCATGCATCGTCCACGATCCGTTCGAACAGTTTCAATGGGAGGCCGGCATCTGGGTAGGTATGGCTTAGCTTGGTATGCACCTCGTGCAACGCCAATCCAAAATCCGAAAGCCGCTCCATGATTTTTTCTACAACCGCGCAATCATGAGCGTTGAGTGTTTTGCCATCATCCATTATGCCCTTCGCCAAAGAGAGGGCGCGAAGAGCTTCTTGAGCGGCGCTTGCCATCAGCTGCACCACTCCATTTCGACCGACGAGGAGTTCCTTCAAATCTGGCTCGAACCTGCTCGCCCGCAGTTCAATCTTGGCCCGCGCAAGACCGATCCGCTCACGGACCAGCCAGATCCTGACACTCAGTACCGAGCCGGCACGCAGCCGCAGTGCGCACCGCTCGGCTTCCCGCATCACGGGCGTTCCACTGGATAGGCTAGCGGTGGCAGCGCAGGCGGATCGCTGCCGTTCGGAGCGCCATGCCTTTTTTTCCCACCACTTAATTGCCGCCGTATGGTGGTTCTCCACATTTAAAATCAACAGCTCCTGCCGGTCCGCCTGGGAGTAGGAGTAGAGTTTATCGACCATACCTGCCGCTTTCTTGGTCTTTTTGTCCAATTTCGTGATCGTCGACAGGCCAAGTTTGTCTACTTCATTCGCGGCGTCGCACACGATCTGGCAACATCTACGCACCTTGTCGTCTGGCATAATTGTCTGCGCCTCAGCCGCAGGCAGGCTAGCGCGGTACTCCAGAATTGCTGAGGCTGCATCGACGACCCGACTGATCAGCTCCACCGCCTCCTCGGGGACGTCGGTTTTCCTGGCCGCAGCCTCGCAATCAGTCAGTTGTTGAACAAGACTGTTCATTCTGAGCTGTGTCGGACTGATATCTTCATTTGACGATGAGCTGGTGCCTTCCACCTGCGCGGTTGATAGTTGGCTACCGACCGGCGCCATGGCTTCGCCCTCAGACATGGAGGGAGAACCGCGCCGCCTTGCGGCTGCGCCACGTGGCGCTACGGTTCCGCGTGGTGGCGCAGCGGCTCCACGTCGCGGTGTGTTCAGGATTTGATCTTCGCCAATCGAGGCGCCTGGCAGACTTTCGCGGGCATCGCCTGGACCGCGCGCAACTGGAAGGGAGGAGGGCCTCCTATCGGCGTCCCCAGAGCGCATCTGCTCCACAACGGAATCGAATGACTGTCCACCTTCTCCCGCAGCAAGACTTGATTGCGAAAGGGAACTGCTCGCCCGCCCCGCGCGGCTGGCTCCAGTTTCAGCCTGCGATTTCCGTGGTCGGCCAATGCCCTTCATATTGCGTCTCCGTAGTAGGCGAGAATGTGCTGCTATTGTGCTGGCGGCTGACGAGACCAGCGGCATCTTTCGGTTAACGTCACGGTCAGCCAGACCCGCGACGGCGTAATGTTCCCGCCAAAGTGCTTCTCAGTAGCAGGCCAAGATTGGCCCGAGCTCACAGGACTTTCGCAACGTTGCCATCGATGTCCTGAGATTATCAGCGCTTCAGTCCGCCGATTTCCAGGAACAGCGAATGAAATCAGACCAACTCGGCTAGCTCCCCTTCCTAGACACGTGCCTGACGATTTTATTGATGCGTCACTCCTCTCGTTCGCCACCGACAAAGTCACACATTTGCTTCAGAGAAGCGTGTGCGTTGCGTATCACGCGGACCATTTCGATCTATAGTTACAAAAAGTGTCGAGACGGGACCTTTGGATCCGAAGGTCAGGCACGGCCGGCCTAGATAGACCGCTTGGCTGACGATTAGCTGACGATGGGAGTTCTCACGAACAGGGCAAGAAAATCCGACCGCTTCAAGCTTTCGATATGGTGAGAAGAGGATCCGCACCGGCCTCCCAAAGCCGGCAGACCATCCCATGTTCGTACGGTCGCCGACCTTCTCGAAGCCAATGAGCTCACCGCGCCGGGCCGTGATGTGCAGGCGAGAGAATGGTGATGCAAAGACCGAGTTCCTGCTCGTTGCGTGCGCCCGTGGAGCCAGCAAGAATACGGTCATTGCGGTCATGCAGCACGTGGACCGTGTCTCCTGTTCGACACCACAGCATCGAGGATGCAAACGAGCTGCTGCGGCTGCCATTCGGTCGCGGCATGCGTGGACGGCGGGATTGGCCGAACAGCCGAGATCGTGGTCGACTGTTCGATGCGAGAGCAACATCCTGCAGAGCATACGTTTTTGCGCTGGCCGGTTTTTGTCAAAAGCCGTCAGGTTCTCGAAAGCTCCCGCCCTTAGCTTGATCGAGGCTAACCTTTAACACGTCGCCGCCAATGGCAAATGCCGGAGTACCTGATGATAGCAGCAATTGGGAGTGGAGTTGGCAACCTCGGGACTTCCTTGATCCGAAAGGGCCATGGGGATTCGAAATCCGAGCATTCTGGTGATGGCAAGCCGGCTGATGGCAATGATGGCAAGCCAGCTGGTGGGAATGATGGCAAGGCAGCTGGCGGGAACGATCGGGCGGATAACCGGACCGTTTCAAATGATCAACTTCAAGACAACTCACAGTCTGCAGCACAAAGTGAAGCCTTCCAAAGTATCCTGCGATCGTTCGCGTTCCAATTCGCGAACGATGCGATGGCTGAGGCCGATGAAGCTTTGGATGACACAGAAGATGCCTGACGCGGGAAATCCGGCGTGAGGTCATACAGGCCGTTATTGACGGCACAACTCCAACAGAAAAAGGAATGATCATGGCTGCAGTTGATAATAATAAAAAATCAGGCAATACCAATACCAGTAGCGCCGGCAATACCGATAAAACTAACAGTGGCACTCCCGGCAATACAAGCGGAGCTGATGCTACTGCTTTTCAGGCGCAAGTGCAGGAACTAACCAATGTTAGCTTGGAGGCGACGAAAAGGAGTGTCCAGTTGCGCACTCTAACGACCAATCTCCAGACCATCAAGAAGGCCGCCGACGAACGCGTTTCGTAATGTCGGAAGCGGGTTTTAGACTGCCCCCTAGCGCGTCTCCTTATTGACGCGACGTAGTCCCGAAATGAGCCGCATGGCAATTGCCATGCGGCTTCTATCCTGTTTGAGAGATGCTCTGTGGATGACGCCGTTTCCCTCCGTTTCGAAGTGCGTTCGGGGCACTATTGCGGTCTGACCGGCAAGACGGATCTTCAAAAGTGTTTAATCGGCAGCGGCTTCGATGCCGATTTGGTCTTTGTCGAGCAGGGACTGGCACCGCATCACCTTCGTGTAACTCTTCTTGGCAAGTCGATCGAACTGGAGGCGCTTGCACCCGGACTCAGTATCGAGGGCAACCGGAATATCGCCGCAGGCCAGTCCGTTGTTGTGCCCCTTCCTGTCGTCCTGCTCGTAGGCGAGATGTCCATTGCTTTGTCCGTGCAGGATGCAGAGCCGCCTGGTTCGACCGGCATACCGCGCCTACCGATCGGTGTGCTCGCCATGGTCATAATCAGCTCACTCGGGATCGGCGCGCTTTCAGGCACGATCTCCTATCTTGGCAATGCAAGTGGATCGAGCCCCAATTCACTTCGGGCTGAAGTCGCGTCCAGAACGATCAGTCACCGCGCTGACAATGAACTTACGGAGGCAGCGGCCCAAGAGCTGCAGGAGGAAGTCGATCGAGCGGGTCTTCTCGACGTCAAGATTGGGTCGGCAAAGGGTGTTGTGACCGCCGAAGGCACCGTCACGTCTGAATCGGTCATCAGCTGGCAGAAGCTTCAGCAATCGTTCGATCGTCGCACCAAGGGTACTCTAACACTGGTGAACGGAGTGCTCATCAAAGAGGAGAAGGCGCCATCCGCAATCGCGGTCGAAGCTGTGTGGCATGGGGTCCAACCATATATTGTCATCGACAGCGAGAAGTATTTTGTCGGCGCCATTTTGGCTGATGGATGGGTGGTCGAACGTATTGAGGACAGCCGTGTGCTGCTGAGCAGGAATGGCCGCATTGCTGCTCTCCAATATTGAAAGCTCGCAGGCCCCATCAAGCAGCACTCTATGGCCAGCCAAACATCCTGTCGCGCTCGGTGCTGACAAGCTGGCTGCGTTGGAAACATTTGCTGCCCAGCCATTTCGCGCCTGCTTGTGGCTCTCATGCAGGGTCACGCGCTGGCCAAGGCTGAGGCGCCTTCGGAGTTCGAAAGCCACGTTTCATGGCGTAACAGCAGAGTAAGTCTCAACCGATTGCAAAGGTGTCTCGATGGCCAACGTCCTGCGTGACTTCATCAAGCGTGCGCCGGCCAGCCCGGATTTAATGGTTGCGTTGATGCTGCTTCTGGCTGTCGCGATGATGGTCATGCCTATCCCGGTCGTGGTGGTCGACGCCCTGATAGGATTCAATATGGGGTTGGCCATACTGCTGATGATGGTTGCCCTGTATGTCAGTACTCCACTTGATTTTTCCTCTTTGCCCGGCGTTATTTTGATTTCCACTGTATTCCGTCTCGCGCTCACGGTCGCAACGACGCGACTGATCCTGGCCGAGGGGGAGGCCGGCAGCATTATTCATACTTTTGGCGATTTCGTCATTTCAGGCAATATCGTGGTGGGTTTCGTCATATTTCTGGTCGTCACCATGGTGCAATTCATGGTCCTCGCGAAGGGTGCCGAACGGGTGGCAGAAGTGGCGGCGCGTTTCACGCTGGATGCTCTGCCGGGCAAGCAAATGGCGGTCGACGCAGAGCTACGCAACGGCCACATCGATGCCAACGAATCCCGCCGGCGGCGCGCCGAATTGGAGAAGGAAAGCCAACTCTATGGCGCGATGGACGGCGCGATGAAATTTGTGAAGGGCGATTCCATCGCCGGGCTGGTGGTTATCTGCATCAACATGCTGGGTGGAATTTCGATCGGCCTGCTCTCCAAGGGCATGTCCTTCGGCGAGGTACTGCATCACTACACTCTGCTGACGATAGGCGATGCATTGATATCGCAGATTCCGGCCCTTCTGCTCTCCATTACTGCGGCGACCATCGTCACCCGTGTGACTGGGACGGCGAGGATCAACCTCGGTACAGAAATGGTCAGTCAGCTCACGGCCAGCACTCGAGCCTTGCGACTGGCGGCCGGCGTCCTGGTTGTAATGGGGTTCGTTCCTGGGTTTCCCCTCCCCGTCTTTCTGATGCTGGCCGCAGTGTTCGCTGCGGTAAGCATTGTCAAGGCTGATGTGCTGGGCGCCGGCACTGCCGATGCGAAAGGTGGAACTGCAGCGGAGCCTAAGCAAGCCGCGCCTGCGAAGGAATTCCCGATCGCATTTTTTCTAGCGCCAGATCTTATGCAGGCGGTCGATCAAGCCGAATTGCAAAAACATATTGGGCGCGTTTCGCTCCTGGTCACAGCCGATCTGGGCATTATCGTTCCTCGCATCCCTGTCTTGGTTGACGAGCAGCTGCCTGAATCGCAATTCCGAATTGATGTCGAGGGCGTGCCAGTCGAACAGGACGCCTTAGATCCAAACCAGATGGCGCTCCGAGCCGATGTAGCGCACGTCGACTCGAGCGGTGTCCCCCTTAGACGTGAGCCGAAAACGGACACACTCCCGGTTGAACATACCCCTGCAAAGGCCCTTACGGGCGCCGGCACGGAGCATAGGGCTCCCGGCGAACTCCTCGCCTTGCGCGTCCATGCAGCGTTGACCCGCTACGCACCGCGATTGGTGGGCATCCAAGAGACCCGACATTTCCTGGGCCGAATGGAGCAGGAATATTCTGAGCTTGTGAAAGAGGTGCTACGCACGACGCCGATTCCTCGGATTGCCGATGTTCTGCGCCGCCTCCTGGAGGAAGGTATCCCAATCCGCCACACCCGTCTCGTGTTGGAGGCATTGGCCGAATGGAGCGAGCGTGAGCAGAACGTTGCCCTGCTGACGGAATATGTCCGTTCTGGTTTGAAGCGACAGATCTGCCACCGCCATGCCAACACGGAGGGCATCGTGTCCGCCCTGGTCGTCGAGCGCGAGAGCGAGGATGTGATGCGTGGCGCGGTTCGAGATTCGGATGCAGGCCCCTATCTCGCACTGGAGGATCGGCAAAGCGAAGCGATGCTATCACAGATACGTCAGGTCCTTTCGAACGCAGAACCGGGTCAAACCCGCCCTATTCTGTTGACGTCGATGGATGTCCGACGTTTCGTCCGCGGCTTTCTGACGCGAAACGGGGTTGATCTCGCCGTGCTGTCTTATCAAGACCTCGCCTCCGACTTTACAATTCGCCCCGCAGGATCCGTCACACTCCCGCACGGATCGAACAGCGGATTGTTAGAGTAGTCCCACCTTTCCTAACTGAACGCCACGCGCCTCCCCGATAACTGAGAGATAACATGAATAGTAATACAGTTTCTCCATCGCCTATGTTTCTGCGCCGGAACTCACTTCTTTTTGCCGTACTCGCCATTCTGCCTTTGGGCGGTTGCGCCAGCTGGCAAAAGCCGGCTCTTTCCGTGCAGGAGACATCTTCCCCCGAGTTGCTCAGCGCCGATCAAATCGATCCGGCTATGCGCGAACGCATTTTGCGCGAAGTTGGTCAGGATGTTCAAGAGCGGGCTTTGCGGGATGAGGTGAAGCAGCACCCGGACAATGTTGATGCGGCGATACGACTTACAAATGCCTTGGTGGGCCAGAAGCGCCCGCACGAAGCGGTTGAGGTGCTCGACAGCGTCTTGGTTGCAGCCCCAGGAAACGTACGTGCATTGAATGCGAAGGGCGTGATTTTGGACATTGAGGGGCGGCATGACGCGGCACAGGCCCTGTATCGGCGAGCTCTCGAAAACGAGCCAGGCAATCAGATGGTGCAGCATAACTTCAATCTGTCGCTTGCCTTTAACGGCAAGTCCAAACAACCAAGGTTAGCACGATCGCAATAGGTGGGCACAGTGCATGCGCAGCCTGTTCCCCGGCTCGAACACGCGCTCGGCTCCCATCATAGATGGCCCCCTGAAGAGAGCCATATCTATGCAAAACAGTTGCTCCAGATCTGGCCGGCAGAGATCGGCAGGAGAGCCGGATGACATCACGCGGCCACCCGCAAGGCCACCCGCCTCGCTTCGTTGCCAGAGCGCCCTCTCCCTCGCCGGTCACCGTCTCGCAATGCGGCGACCTGGCTTAAGGCGGTCGACCGAGCGCCCGATGCAGTAGCCATGAATACGTAACGCAGCGATGGACCCGCCGGATCGTGTCGCGCTTGTGCTGGCCGTCCCTGCCATTACAGCACGGTGATTGTAGCTGGATCCTATTCTAGAGGCATCGATGGTGTGGATGCCTTCGATCCAAACAATCGATTTGTTGAATTCGTCCGCCTGAGGAAATTAGCTGCGGCGATCCGACTTCCGACGCCTGCAGGCGCAAAACCAACAGCGTGAGCGCTGCGGGTCCGGAGGCAGGCTGCAAAGTGCAATCACCAGCGCTGATAAGCGGCAAGTGAAGAATGTATCGCTCGGGCGACTCCTGTGTTGTGCACGGTTGCCCCGCGAGGTGAACTGTAGCAGCTTGGCAGCTCAGCGTTCACGAAAGGAGAAAAGATTTGGGGCCAAGCAAAGACCGGCTTTTTTGATTGTCTTGCTGTATCGCTATGGTGGGGCGGGCGCGACCGCTCCCATAATTCAATACGCTGCCTTTAGCGATGGACGATGACGGGATGCGTCGCCGAGACTTCAATGGTGGAGGAGCAGCGCACCCGTCGATCCATTTGCTTTCAGCGGCAACCGCCACTATGAAGCGACACTTCGCCCAACTGTGTTTCAAGCTGCCCGGAGAAGTTTATGACAGAAGAACCCCACAAGACCGACATCCTCATCGAGCTCACTGCCGATGTTGTATCAGCCTACGTCTCCAACAACCCCGTCCCGGCGGGGGAGCTTCCTGCCCTGATCGCCCAAGTGCACGGGGCTCTAAACGGCACGGCTGGACTCATACCGGCAGAAGAGCCTGTGCCTGTAAAAAAACCTGCTGTCCCGATCAAAAAGTCGATCGAACCGGACTACATCATTAGCCTTGAAGACGGCAAGAAATTCAAATCGCTAAAGCGCCATCTGGCGACGCACTATGGTCTGACCCCAGACGAATATCGCGCCAAATGGGGTCTGCCGTCGGATTATCCCATGGTGGCGCCGAATTACGCCGCTGCGCGCTCCGCCTTGGCCAAGACCATGGGACTCGGCCGCAAACCGAAAGAGCCGGAAGCCCCAGCCACGGCGCCGGCGAAACGGACCCGCAAGAAGGTCGCAGCCTAAATCCGTATCAACAGTCGTTCGGACGCGCAGCAGCCGTTGGCCCAATCTGCGCGGAATCAAAGGGCGGGGATGAGCCCCGCCTTTCCCGTCCAAGAGCCTCATTTCCAGAGTAATTCATGATGGCTCCAGCAATCCCTGCCGCGGCATTAACTTGCATGCTCCGGCCCGGGTTTCGAGCCGTCAATGCGTTCCGGCGATGACGAACCTTGCCAAGGCTTTCCCGGACCGTTAGCCAGCCTTGCTGAGGCTGCCTGCAGAGGACTTTCCCGTGCGGCGATCCTGTTCCACCTCGTAGTTGATCTTCTGGCCCTCATTAAGGGTCGACAGGCCCGCTCGTTCAACAGCGGAAATGTGGACAAAGACATCCTGACCGCCGTTGTCAGGCTGAATAAAACCAAAACCCTTCGTGCTGTTGAACCACTTCACCGTTCCAGTCGCCATATCCATTCCTTTGTAATAAGTCGCAACTTAGGCAGGCCATTCACGCCAGCCTGATTTGTACACGAGACTTTAGGCGCATCAAAATCGGAAAATTGCAAGGCCCACTCGATCGCCTGATCTCCAGCAGCAACTGCAACATATGCGAGGCGCGTGCCAGACGAGGCGTATGCCAGACGTTTCGTCGTGCGCTGTCGCTCGAACGTTGACAGAAACAATGACACACCTTGCAAACTCGGCACATCTTGTGGACGTGCTCGGGTCGCTTCTCGACTGCGATACCCGCTCCTGACCGGGTATCGCAGTCGAGAAGCGACCCGAGCACGTCCACAAGATGTGCCGAGTTTGCAAGG
>NZ_RZSL01000400.1:0-5744 GCF_003997355.1 Mesorhizobium sp. M1E.F.Ca.ET.041.01.1.1
CCTCCGGCTCGACCTCTTCGTCGGTCAACTGATGGACGAAGGAGGAGTTGGCGCCGTTTTCCAACAACCGCCGCACCAGATAGGCGAGCAGGTCGGAATGCGCGCCGACCGGCGCGTAGATGCGGCAGCGCGTGCCCTCGGACTTGCGCACCGTCTCGTGCAGGGATTCGCCCATGCCGTGCAGGCGCTGGAACTCGAAGGAATCGCGATCCTTCGCCATCGACAGGATGGCGGCCACGGTATGCGCGTTGTGCGTGGCGAACTGCGGGTAGATACGGTCCGTCATCGACAGCAGCTTTCGCGCACAGGCGAGATACGAAACGTCGGTGTTGGTCTTGCGGGTGAAGACAGGATATCCGGCAAGACCGAGCGTCTGCGCCCGCTTGATCTCGGTGTCCCAATAGGCGCCCTTCACCAGTCGCACCATGATGTTGCGGTTGTACTTCCTGGCAAGCGCGTAAAGCCAGTCGATGGCGAGTGCCGCGCGTGGCCCATAGGCCTGAACGACGACGCCAAAACCGTCCCAGCCGGCGAGCTCCGGCTCAGCCAGCACGCGCTCGATGACGTCGAGCGACAGGTCTAGCCGGTCGGCCTCCTCGGCATCGATGTTGAGACCCATGCGCGAATGCCGCGCGGCGAGCGCGAGTGACAAGAGACGCTCGGCCATCACCGGCAGCATCTTGTCCCTCTGCGCCACCTCGTAGCGAGGATGCAGCGCGGAGAGCTTGACCGAAATGCCGTGGTTGTAACGGATGTCGGGACCGTTCGAACCGGAATCGAGCGAGGAAATCGCGTCCGCATAGGCCCGGTGGTAGCGCAATGCATCGGCCTCGGTGCGGGCCGCTTCGCCCAGCATGTCGAAAGAATAGAGATAGCCTTTCTGGGTCATCGGCCGGCCGCGCTTGACGGCTTCGGCGATCGTGCGGCCGAGCACGAACTGCTCGCCCATCTCGCGCATCGCCGCCGCCACCGCCCTGCGGATGACCGGCTCGCCGAGCCTCCTCACCATGGCGCGCAGTGTGCCTTCGATGCCGCCCTCGCCTTCGTCCAGCACGCGGCCGGTCAGCATCAGCGCCCAGGTCGAGGCATTGACGAAGATGGAGCTCGAGCCGCCCGAATGCGCCGACCAGTCATGCGGCGCGATCTTGTCGGCGATGAGATCGTCGATCGTCTCGGTGTCCGGCACACGCAGCAGCGCCTCGGCCAGGCACATCAGCGCCACGCCTTCCTTGGTCGACAGGCCGTAGGCCGAGAGGAAAACCTCCATCAATCGAGGGTCCGTCGAGCCGCGCACCGCGCGCACCAGATCGGCGGCGCGGGCCGAGATTGCCTTGCGCTCCTCGGCTGAAAGCCCGGCCGTATCGGAGAGGCGCTTCACTGCCGCGTCTTCGTCGGGCAGGTAGTTGGCACGGATCTGCTGGCGGATGGCATCGAGCGGCATGTCGGGTCCATGAAAGCGAGCGTTGGGGAGCGGTCCGGCGGTCACCGGACCGATCGGCGAAAGCTAGCACAATTGGAAAATCCAGGTCGGTCCAAAGAAATCGACAGGATAGTCCATTTGAACTATCATATAATGTTGAAACCAATCATTTTGACCATCATATCGATGACCGAAGACCAATTGGACCGCATAGACCGCAACATCCTGTCCGCCCTCGGGCGCGACGGCAGGCTTTCCATGTCCGAACTGGCTTTGAAGGTCGGCCTGTCGAAGACGCCGGTGCAGGCGCGGGTGAAGCGGCTGGAGAAGGACGGCTACATAAGAGGCTACCGCGCCATCGTCGACCGCGAGCGCATGGGCGAAGGCCATGTCGCCTTCGTCCAGGTCAAGCTTTCCGACACGCGCTCAGCGGCGCTCGACGCGTTCAACCGCGCGGTGCAAGGCGTGCCGGAGATCGAGCAATGCCATATGATGGCGTCGAGCTTCGATTATCTGCTGAAAGTCCGCACAACCGACATCGCCGCCTATCGCCGGGTGCTCGGCGAGCGTATCTCGGCACTCCCCCACGTGGCGCAGACGTCTACCTTTGTGGCGATGGAGACGGTGAAGGATCGTTAGCGGAAGGCTCCCTGATCGGATCGGCTTGATCTCTAGCCCTTATCGATGCTTCGACAATCGCGAATTCCTCTCGCAAGGCCGCGAATTCGGCAACGAACTCGGGATCCTTGAACCAATCCTTGGCGGCGTCTTCAACGAGAACTGTTTTCCGGCTCATCGGACCTTCTTATCCCTTCATTCCGACAGCGTCTTGAGGAACGCCACCAGCGCCGCCCGCTCACGGTCGGAAAGATCGAGCGGATGCACCTCCGAAGCGCCTTCGACGCTCGCCGGCGCCTTCGAATAATGCTCGATCACTTCGTCCAGCGACGAGAACTGTCCGGCATGCATGTAAGGCGGTCGGGTGGCGGCGCCCCGCAGCGACGGCGTCTTGTAGGCGCGCACAAGCTGCTCACCGTCCTTCACCATGAAGCGCAGCTCGCGGCAGGCGCTTGCGTCCCCGTCGCGGAACTTGCCGAAGCAGTTGAAGGGATCTGCCTGAACTTGAGCCACCGCGTCGACCCGCCCGCGATCCGGCGGCAGATCCTTGACCGGTGGCACGCCGGTGTTGTGGAAAGCGTTGTCGGTGAAGCGCGGGCCGTTGTGGCAGGTCACGCAATTGGCCTTGCCGATGAACAGCTTCAGCCCGAGGATCTCTTCCGGCGAGAACGCCGCGTCGCCCTCAGGCCTGGCGCCGGTCGCAAGATCGATGGCGAAGCGGTCGAAGCGCGTCTCCGGAGGTTCGATCGAGCGCTCGAAAGCCGCGATCGCCTTGCCGATATTGGTAAAGACGCGATTGACATCGTCGGCCTGTCCGGCGGGCATGGCGCTCCACGCGGCCTTCTCTGCCTCGGTGCCGAGCGGGCTGGCATTGGCCGGCACCGTGGAAAGGTCGGGCAGCGGACCGAATATCCGCTCATAGCGCTCGCCGAACCGGTTCTTGATGTAGTGCGCGAAGGCGGCGCGGTTGCCGGCCTGCTCGAGCGGATTTTCGAGCGGCGTCAGCGCCTGCGCCCATAGGCTGTCGCGCCGCCCGTCCCAGAAGAACCATGGATCGCGCGCCACGCCGGCCAGCGGCATGGTGCGCCGGTTTGTGCGGCCGACGCCGACCGCTTGCGGCAGGTCGTCCTGGAACTGGCGGTCGATCTTGTGGCAGGTCGAGCAGGACACCGTGCCGTCGCGGCTCATGCCGGCATCGAAGAACAGCGTCGACCCGAGCGCCGCCGCGGCCGGCACGTCGGCGTACTGGTTCGTGGTGTCCGCTTTGAGCGCCGGCAGCGTGTTCAGCGCCAGCGAGGCGATGGTCTTCTTCTCGGCGTCGCTGAACCCGGGCTCGCCGCAGCCGCCAAGCAAGACGAGCGCGGCCAGAGTGGCCAGGCTTGCGACGTGGGCAAGACGCCTCATCGGCCACTCACAACACGATGTTGAAGACAACGGAATCGGAGCCCGCCGCCGCCGAGACGGCGAAGCGCAGCTGCCACCAGCCGCCCATGGTGAATTTCACCCCGTCGATGCGGTAGCGCCCCTCGCCCAGATAGTCGGTCGCCTGCGGACTGGTCGGCAGGCCGTGATTGTGCTGTGGCATGCCGCCGGAAACGGTGATCGCGGCGCCTTCCACCGGAGCACCGGCGGCGGTCTTCAGCGTCAGCAGCCAGGATTGCAGCTCGCCTTGCCGTATCACGCCGCGTTCCGGCTCGAAGCTCGCAACGAACAGGCCATTCGCCGTCTTCTTCGAGCGCGACGTGTCGGGACCTTGCGGCGAGTGCGGCGCCGTCAGGTAGACAACCGTCAGGACGCCGACCACCAGGGCGGCCAAACCAAGACCAGCGAGAATGTAACGCCATATCGATGCCAAACCGGTTCCTCTTCGGCTGATAACGTCACGGGCTGCGTGCCGCATCCCGTCCCGCCTGTGGGAAATCGCTTCTGGCGCAAAATTCGGCCTTAGCCAAGCATGGCGCTGCCGGTTGCAAAAAGCTACAGCAGCATCGTTTTAGGAGAAAGGAACCCCCATGGCCGCCAACGGTGTTGCTTCGATCGGCGAATGCATGCTCGAACTGTCGGGCCAGGCGGGGCCGAACTGGCGCATGGGCTTTGCCGGCGACACCTTCAACACGCTGTGGGCGCTGCATGCGCTGAGTCCGGACCGCCCGGCGACCTATGTCTCGGCCTTCGGCGATGATCCTTTTTCGCGCGATCAGATCGGCTTCTTCGCACAAAACGGTATCGGCATCGGCAACAGCCCGGTCATCGCCGGCGCAAGGCCCGGCCTTTACGCCATAACACTCACCGGAGCCGAGCGCGCCTTCACCTACTGGCGAAGCGACGCGGCGGCGCGCCAGCTGGCCTCCGATCCTGCAGCGCTGGCGAAAAGCCTTGAAAACCAGGCGCTTGTCTATTTTTCAGGAATCACCTTGGCAATTCTGGACGAAGCGGCGCGCAAGACCTTGCTTGCCGCTGTCGCCAAAGCCGGCGCAGCCGGTTCCCTCGTCGCTTTCGATCCAAACTACCGCCCCAGGCTCTGGCAGAACCGCGAGACGGCGCAGGTCGCGATCCTGGAAGCGCTTGCCGTCGCCGATATCGCGCTGCCGACTTTCCCCGACGAGCAGATGCTGTTCGGCGACGAGACACCGCAGGCGACCGCGGAAAGGATCGAGGGGCTGGTCGGCGAGGTCGTCGTTAAGAATGGCGAGCAGCCGGCGATGCTTGCCGTGAGCGGAGCGTTACAAACCGTGGCGGCCGTTCATGTCGCCACGCCAGTCGATACCACAGGCGCCGGCGATTCCTTCAATGGCGGCTATCTGGCCGCCCGGCTTGCCGGCCATGCGCCCGCCGACTCGGCTGTCCTTGCACATCGCGTCGCCGCCGCCGTCGTTCAGGTCCGTGGCGCGCTGGCGCCGTTCGAGACCCTGCGGGCTGCCTTCGGGAACTAAGGCTTCCCGATACCGCGATCAGGGCAGTCTGAACCGATATTCCGTCACTTGACGGTAGATCTGCCCCGGCCACAACGTGGCCTGCGGGAAATAGGGCCGGTTCGGCGCATCGGGCCACGCTTGCGCTTCGAGGCAGAAACCCGAAAACGCCTTGTAGCGGCGGCCATCCAGCCCGGGCGACGATGGCGCGACATACTGGCCGATATAGAGCTGCAAGCCGGGTTCCGTCGTCCAGACTTCCATCTCGACGCCCGAATTGGCGCCTTGCACCCAGGCCGCCTGGTGAAGCGGTCCACGGCTGGAGGCGAGGCAGAAATTCAGGTCGTAGGGAAGCTGCTCGCCTTCCGTTTCCATACGCAACGGCCGCGCCTGGCGGAAATCAAAGGGCGTGCCGTCGACCGGCTTTACCGCACCGGTCGGGATCATCTCGCCGTCGACGGGCGTGTAGGCGCTGGCATTGAGCATCAGCCGATGGTCGAGGATGTCGCCGTCCCCGCCATCGTCGAGATTGAAGTAGGAATGCTGCGCGAGGTTGCAGAGCGTCGGCTCCTCGCAGGTGGCGGTCAGTTCCATGCTGAGCGTGCCGGGGATCTTCAGCCGATAAGTGCAGGTGACGTCCAGCGCGCCGGGAAAGCCCATTGTGCCAGGGTCGGCTCGAGCGACGGATGGACGGAGACCAGCGGCGGCGTGCCCGCGAACGATGTCGATCTCAAGTCGAACACCTTCACCGCCCGCTACAACATCACCGACGATGCCAAGAGCTGGCTCGATCT
>NZ_RZSL01000401.1:0-5743 GCF_003997355.1 Mesorhizobium sp. M1E.F.Ca.ET.041.01.1.1
GTAAGGCGTGTAGAGTGCCGAGATGCGACGGATGCCCTGCGGCCCGAAACGGGTTCCTGGGCGGTAGGTGGTGCCGCTGTCGAAGGGAATGCCCATGACGGCAGCGTCATATCGGCCGACATCGCGGACATTCTCGACATAGGGCGCCTTGAGGAAGGTGTTGATGCCGGCGAAATGCGGCAGTTCGCCGCGCGCGAAGGTCGGGATTGACTTGTCGGTGATCGAATCCGATCCCGGCAGACCCATGTCCAGCGCCCATTTCTGTTCCTTGCGCCAGCCGTCCTCGGGCAGCTTTCCTTCCGCCTCGATCGACTTCCAGCCCTGCATGTCGCGGATCTCGAAGTTGGGATGATGCAAGCGCTGGCGCGGCTGGCGATCAAACAGCCCAGCCCGGCGATGCCGGCGCGCTGGAATGTCTCTGTGCATGAAAACCTCCGTTACGACGCCGTCGTCGTGATTGCGTTGTCCAGTCGGGTCGTCCCGACCATCGCGGCCACTTCGGCCACTTCTCGTGCGGAAGCCCGGCTCTTGTGGTCGAGCTTCAGATCGTAGGTGATCGTCGCGCCGTAGGCGGACGGAAACTGGGGGTCGTGGCGCACCTTGTCGAAGACAAGCACGCGGGTGCCGAGCTTGAAGGCCTCGCCGATGTCGTGGGTGACCATGACCACCGTCATGCCGTGCTCGTTCCAAAGCTCGGTCAGCAATTCGTGCATCTCGACGCGGATGCCCGGATCGAGCGCCCCGAACGGCTCGTCGAGAAGCAGGATCTGCGGCCGGCCGAGCAGCGTCTGGGCGATCGCCAGCCGCTGCTGCATGCCGCCGGAGAGCGATGCAGGATAGAGGTCGCGCGCATGAGCGAGGCCGACGCGCTCCAGCATTGTTTCGGCCTCCTGCCTCGCGCGTCTGCGCCTGGCGCCAAAGACGCGGCCGAAAGGTCCGCCGGAGCGGAAGTCCTCGACCAGCAGCAGGTTCTGCAGCGCGGTCAGATGCGGAAACACCGAGTAGCGCTGGAAGACGATGCCGCGCTGCGGCGTCGGTTCCGGCACGATCGGCCGGTCTCCGATGACGACCACGCCGCCACTCTGCTGCTCCTGGCCGAGCAGGATGCGCAGGAAGGTCGATTTTCCGCAGCCGCTGGCGCCGACCAGCGACAGGAATTCGCCAGGCTCGGCGGTGACGCTCACGCGCTCCAGCACGCGGGCGTCGCCGTAGCTCTTTTCCAGGCCGTGGACGACGATGCGGCTCATTTGCCCGACCCCGGATGAGCCCAGGGGGAAACCACGTGCGAGAGCCGCGCGAGCAGCCAGTCGGTGGCGACGGCGAGCAGCGTTATCCAGACGACGTAGGGCAGGATGACGTCCATCGACAAGTAGCGCCGGACGAGGAAGATGCGGTAGCCCAGCCCCTCGGTCGAGGCGATGGCCTCCGCCGCGATCAGAAACAGCCAGGCCGGTCCGAGCGCCAGCCGCACGCAGGTGATGAGGCGCGGCATGGTTTGCGGCAGCACCAGCCTCAGAACCATGGTCCAGCTGTTGCCGCCGAGCGTCTGTGCCTTGGCGATGAGCTCGGGCGGCAGTTCCATGACCCGGTTGGCGATGTCGCGCACCATGACCGGCGCCACGCCAATGGCGATCAAGGTGATCTTGGCTGTTTCGCCGAGGCCAAGCGCGATGAACAGGATCGGCAGCAGCGCCAAGGGCGGGATGACGCAGACAACGGTGACGAAGGGCAGGAGAAACGCTCTGACGCGCGGGATGAAGCCGATGGCGATGCCAAGCAAGAGCGCCACCAGTGTCGCCAAGCCGACGCCGGCGAACAGCCTGACCAGGCTGGCATAGGTGTCGGCCCACAGGATCAGGTCGCCGGAGCGCTTGTCCGGCACGGTCGCCAAATCGAAGAACGCCGACCACATCTGTGCCGGGGAAGGCAGCAGCTTGTCATTGGCGTTGACGGCCAGCCGTTGCGCCGAAGCGGACAGATAGGCCACGGCAACGGCCGCGAAGGGCAGCGTGCCAAGCAACACCGCTCCGCCACGCGAGACCCTGGCGTTGATCAGGCGAAGCCGTGTCTTCGGCACGCTGGGGGGGCTGGCTGTGTTCGCGCCTGCCCCGGCTTGCACGGCACCGGTTCCTCTGGCCAGCATGACGATCGGTCCTAGAGTGTTCCGGCTGCCGCCTCCGCCATGAAGGCCGGGTCGAACCGCAGCTTGACGTTGCCGGCATCGCCCAGCGTCGAGCCGTCGGGGAAGCTCATGCCGATCACGTCGACAGTGGGCGCTTTGGTGCCCAGAATGCCGTGGCTGAACAGGAAGTTGCGGACGAGATCCATCGTCTTGGGCAGTTCGGCGCCCTTGGTGAACTCGACCGCCTTGGCCGGCTCGAAGAACATCGCCGTCGATGCGAGCTGGGCATCGAAGCCGGCAAGATCGGTGCCGGACGCCTTGGCCATCTCTTCCTTGGCCGCTTTGCCTTCGGGCATGCCGGAGGTCATCAGGGCCATCGCTTCGTACCATGCGCCGACGAGCGCCTTGCCGAGCGCCGGATTGTCCTTCAGCGTCGCGGTGTTGACGACCATCAGGTCGATGATCTCGCCGGGGATCTGTGTCGAATCGAATACCTTGTGGGCGCCCGGCATGGCGACGATTTCCGAGACCAGCGGATTCCAGGTGACGACCGAGGTGACGTCGCTGGTGCCATAGGCGGCGACCATGTCGGCATCGGAGGTGTTGACCACGGTGATGTCCTTCTCTGCGAGCCCGACCGTATCCAACGCGCGCGCCAGCAAGTAGTGCGAGACCGAGAGCTCCACGAGGTTGACCTTCTGGCCGGCAATGTCCTTGAGCGCGGTCTTGTCCTTGAGGATGACGGCATCGTTGCCGTTGGAGAAGTCGCCAACGATCAGCGCGGTGGTATCGACGCCGCCTCCGGCGGGGATCGACAGCGCGTCCATATTGGTCATCGAGCAACCGTCGAAGCCGCCGGCAGTGTACTGGTTGATGCTCTCGACGTAGTCGTTGATGCGGGTGATCTCGACGTTGATGCCGTATTTGTCGGCCCATTTCTTCATGATGCCGCTGTCGGCGAGATAGCCCCATGGCATCCAGCCGACATAGATCGACCAACAGATCTTGAAGTCCTTCTTGGGCGCCGCTTGCGCGGCCGGGATCAAGGGAAGGCTGAGTGACGCGGCCAGGACGATTGCAGCCAGCTTGCGAAGCATTGCGTACCCCTTTTTGCGGTCCGGATTGAATCCGGACTTTTTTGTTGGGGGTTCACGGAGCGCGCATCCGGGAGAGGTTCGCGCCAGCAAACCCGTGCAGGGTTCTCCCGGGATTTTGGCCCGCCGTGTTCCGCCGGATGCCTCAATGCATCCCTGGCGGTTGCGTCTCTCGGACCAGCACCGTGATCGACACGGCCGGAACCCTAGACGCTCTGCACGCCGGTTACGAAGCAAGGGCCATGCCAATCTGAAAGCGCCTGCCTGAGGCTGTTTTCCCGGATTCTGGAGGCGATCGCGGCATGCCTATGGCGCAAAAATCATCGCAGCGCCGCCGAAATAAGCAGCATCGTGTCGTGCGACCGTCTCGGACATTGCGTGGGCCGCGCCGTTTCGCGAAATTTGAAAAGGCGCGGCGGTCGCCGCAAACTTTCGTGATTTTCCGGTACTTTGGCTTGGACATTATTTCGTTGGCCACGTAACAAACCAGGGCCGAGACGCGAACATTCGGGGGTAAACTTCTTGTGACCGGCAAGGACGAGGCCGAACTATCCCGGCTGCTCAGGGCCGCGATCGCGGGAGACGAAAGGGCTTATGCCGACTTTCTGCACCGGATAGCCGCCCTCGTTCGCGGCTTCGTCCGGCGCAAGATCGTTCAGGGCGGGGTCGACCCCGAGGATGTCGTGCAGGAAACCTTGCTGGCCATTCATGTCAAACGGCACACCTGGCGCGAGGATGCTCCGGTTCTCCCGTGGGTCTATGCGATCGCCCGTTTCAAGCTGATCGACGCGTTCCGTCGGCGAGGCCGGCGCATCGAGGTCGAGATCGACGAGATCGCCGAGACTTTCGCCGAACCGGAAGCGGAGACCGTCAGCGAGCGCGACATCGCCAGGGCCCTGGATGGCCTGCCGCCTGCGCAGCGTTCGGTGGTCTCTTCGATTTCGGTCGATGGCCGCTCGATCGGCGAAACGGCGGCCAAGCTCGGCGTCAGCGAGACGGCGGTCAGGGTGTCGCTGCATCGCGGCCTTGCCGCGATCGCGAAAAGGTTCGGACAACAGTGACATGAGAACCGAAGACCTCATCAAGGCGCTCGACGCCGATGCGCGCAGCAAGGCGATGCCGCAGGATTCGGCCTGGTGGCTGGCGGTCGCTGCGGCGGCGGTGATCGCGGCGACGGTCTTCTGGCTGACCATCGGCCCGCGTCCCGACATCATGGCCGCCATGCACACGATGCGCTTCCTCGCCAAATTCGTCTTCACCATCGCGCTCGGTGTCAGCGCCTTCGCCCTGATTCGGGCGTTGTCGACCCCCGGCGCGTCGACAGCCCGGGCGGCTGCCTGGATGGCCGTCGCGCCGCTGCTGGTTGTCGTGGCCGTGGCTCTGGAACTGTTTGCCGTGCCTTCGCCTGAGTGGGGCAGGAGGCTGGTCGGCACCAACTGGTACATCTGCCTGACCTTCATCCCGCTGATCGGCATCGGCCCGCTCGCGGTCTTTCTCGCGGCGCTGCGTCACGGCGCGCCGACGCGGCCGATGCTGGCGGGCGCGGTCGCCGGCCTGCTCGCCGGCGGACTCTCGGCGACCTTCTATGCCGCGCATTGCTTCGACGATTCGCCGCTGTTCGTCGCCATCTGGTACACGCTCGCCATTGTCATCCTCACAGCGCTCGGCGCCATAGGTGGGCGGCTTTTCGTCCGCTGGTAGGTTCGCACACCGATCCTTAATCATGCCGGCAATTGTTTGCCGGTTAGCGGAGCGGTCGCTGCCGTTCGCGCAACCATTCCTTAAAATCGATCCTCCAGGGTTGCGGCAGCGTGCAGTTGCGTATTGGGTGGGATCGCATTGTGGCATGGTCGAGTTGGAAAGGTCCGCGGGCCGGCAAGCGTGCCGTGCCCGTCTTGATGACAGCCGGCATCATTGCCGTGGCGGCCTCGATTCTGTCGCCGGGCTTTCAGCCTGGCGTCGCGGCGCTCAGGTTGTGCCTGCAGCTGTCGATTGCCGTCATCGGAGCGTCGCTTTTCCTTTTCGCACTGTTCATTCGCCGGATCGCGGATGACCATCGGCAGATCGCCGAGAGCGAGCAGCGCTTTCGCCGCGCGATGGAGGATTCGGCGATCGGCGTCGCCATCGTCGGCCTCGACGGCCGCATCCTTCAGACCAATCCCGCCTTCGCGGCGATGCTCGGTTACAGCCGGGCGGAAATCGAGGCGCTGACGTTCTTTCAGATCACGCATCCCGACGATCTGCAGATCGGCCGCGAGACGATGATCGCGCTCAAGGAGGGAAAGATCGATTCCTTCCATTTCGAGAAGCGCTACCTCAAGAAGGATGGCACTCCCGTCTGGGCGCAGCTTGCCGGGTCGGTCATCCGCGAAGAGGAGACCCATCGCCCGCTCTATCTCGTGTCGCAGATCGAGGACATCGATGCGCGCAAGCAGGCCGAAGCGCGCATCGCCGAAGCCGAGACCCGCTGGAACTTCGCGCTGACCAGCGCCGGGCAGGGTGTGTGGAGCCTCGACGCGCGCAAGGG
>NZ_RZSL01000402.1:0-5733 GCF_003997355.1 Mesorhizobium sp. M1E.F.Ca.ET.041.01.1.1
CTTCGGCGACATCTCCCCCTCAAGAGGGGAGATTGGCCAATCACCCCCGCCACACCCCCTCTTTACGCAAATCATCCATAGTCCGCGAAATACCCTCGCGCAGGATGGCGACCATGTCGTCGACCTGCTCCCGCGAAATGATCAGCGGCGGCGACATCACGCACATGTTGATCAGCGGCCGCACCAAAAGCCCGAGCTCGTGGCAATGCGCGTCGATGCGTTTGCCGACATCCTTGTCGAGCTGCAGCGGATCCTTGCTTTCGCGATCGGCCACGCATTCGACGCAAGCCATCAGGCCGACGCCGCGCACCTCGCCGACCAGCGGCAGCTGTTCCAGCGTCTTCAGTCGCGCCTGGAAATAGGGCGCGATCTCGCGCGTGTGGGCGAGCACACCGTCCTCCAGCAGGTCGAGATTCTTCAGCGCCACCGCGCAGCCGATCGGATGGCTGGTATAGGTCAGGCCATGGCCGAACAGCGCGTCCGGATAGTTGCACCGGCGCAGCTCCTCCAGCAGCCGTTCCGAGATGATGACGCCGCCGAGCGGGAAATACCCTGATGTCACGCCCTTGGCGAAGGTGATCATGTCCGGATCGATGCCGAACACGTCGCCAGAGGCAAAGACATGGCCGAGCCGTCCGAAACCGGTCACCACCTCGTCCGAGACATAGAGGATGTCGTTCTCGCGGCAGATCTCGCAGATGCGCTTGAGATACCCGTCCGGCGGCACGATGACGCCGCCCGAGGCCTGAACCGGCTCGCCGACAAAGGCGCCGATGCGGTCGGCGCCGACGCGCGCGATCGTGTCCCGGAACTGATCGACCAGGAAGTCGGTGAAGGCGGCAACGCTCATGCCCTTGGGCCGGCGGAACGGATCGGGCGAGGAAAGCTTGATCACGAGATCGCTTGCGCCGTCCATCCAGTCGTGATCGCGCGGGCGGCCGTTGAGCGAAGCCGACAGATAGGTCGAGCCGTGATAGGCGCCGCCGCGGCTGAGGATCAGCTTCTTTTCCGGCCGTCCGCGCACATTGTTGTAGAACTGCATGAAGCGCAGCGCCGTCTCGACCGCCGAGGAACCGCCGGTGGTGAAGAAGGTGTGGCTGAGGTCGCCCGGCGCCGCATCGGCGATGCGGCGCGCAAGCTCGGCCGAGGGCGCGTTCATCGTATACCAGGGCGTGTTGTAGGAGAGCGCCATCGCCTGGTCGAGCATCACCCTCGCCAGCTCCTCGCGGCGATGCCCGACATTGATGCACCACATGCCGGCCGGGCCGTCGATCAGGCGCCTGCCGGAGGCGTCGGTGATGTAGATGCCGTCGCCCTCGCCGATCAGCGTGCGCGCCTCGGCGCCGACCGAGCCGGCATAGGGCCAGGGCTGGACGAGATGGCGCTTGGCGAGCTCGACCGCATCGTCATCGCCAGGCTCGATGAGTTCGCTTGCCTTGATCTTGCTTTGAGCCGCCATCTTCGCCTCACATCATCGGGTTGCAAAAATTTCGTCGCACATCAAACAGCGCGGAAAACCAGGGAAATTCGGCTTTTCGTCACATCATTTTGAATGTCCGTTCAATCAATATTACAGAAATAGCGCTTGATTTCAATCGGCGGATACGCTCATGATGAACGAAAGCCGGCAAGCCAGCGAGCGATTGCTCGAGGCATAAGAATTGGGAACACGGCGCCGGTTAATGGGAAGGCCGCATGGCGGGACAGTCCGAGCCAGCTACCGAAATCACGCCCGGAGCGCTGCAATGACGGCGGCTGCCGAAGGGACGCGCCCGTTGCGCATGACGGGATCGAGACGAAGCCCCCTTCTGCAATCGGAAGCCGTCCAGGGCTTCGCCCTGATCAGCCCGACTTTCGTGTATGCCCTGATTCTGCTCGTCCTGCCGATCCTGGTCGTCATCGCCCATTCCTTCTGGACGCAGGACTACCTCACCATCGACCACACCTTCACGCTGGAGAATTACCGGATCGCGCTCACCGAGCCGATCTATCGCGACCTGCTCTGGCGCTCGCTCTACATCTCGCTGACGGTCAGCCTGCTCACCGTGGCTCTTGCCTATCCGATCGCCTATTTCATTTCCTTCCATGGCGGCCGCCACAAGAGCCTCTGGCTGTTCCTCATCACCATCCCGTTCTGGACCAGCTACCTTTTGCGCGTGATGTCGTGGAAGGTGATCCTCGGCTATAACGGCGTGCTCAATTCCGGACTGATGGGGCTCGGCATCATCGACGAGCCGTCGACGGCGCTGCTCTACAATTCCAGCGCCGTCATCATCACGCTCACCCATGCCTGGGCGACCTTCGCCATCCTGCCGATCTTCGTTTCACTGGAGAAGGTCGACCGCACGCTTGTCGAAGCGGCGACCGACCTCGGCGACGGGCCGCTGCGCTCCTTCCTGCGCGTGACCTTGCCGCTGTCGGCGCCCGGCGTCATCTCGGCGGCGCTGATCGTCATGATCCCGACCGTCGGCGACTATGTCACGCCGAAGCTGGTCGGCGGCAAGGACGGCGTCATGATCGCCAACGCTATCCAGGCGCAGTTCGGCAAGGCGTCGAACTGGCCGCTGGGTGCTGCGCTCTCCGTCACCACCATGGTCATCGTCTCGCTGATGGCCGGCGCCACCGTGCTGATCATCCGCGCTATCCAGAGGCTGGCGCGATGACGGCGATGCGACGTATCCTGCCAAGCTGGCTCACGAGTTACGCCATCCTCTACGTCGCCTTTCTCTATTTGCCGGTGATCTTCCTGCCGATCTTCTCGATCAACACCGCGGCGACGCCGAAATTCCCGCTCTCCGGCGTCACGCTTCATTGGTATGAGGACCTGCCGCGCACGCCGGCGCTGATCGACGCCACCTGGAACAGTCTTCTGGTCGGCGTCTCGGCCTCGATCCTGTCGACCGTGCTCGGCATCCTCGCCGCCCGTTCGATCACACGCTACCGCTATCCCGGCCGCCGCACCATCAACGGCCTGATCATGGCCCCGCTGGTGCTGCCCGAGGTGATCGTCGCCATTTCGATGCTCTTGGTGATGCTGCAGCTCGGCCTCAGCCTGTCGCTTTTCACCGTGGTGCTCGGCCACGTGCTGGTCTGCATCCCCTATTCGATGACGGTGCTGACCTCCGGTTTCGAAGGTTTCGACCGCAGCCTCGAGGAAGCCTCCGCCGATCTCGGCGAAAGCGCCTTCGGCACCTTCCGGCGGGTGACGCTGCCGATGGTGGCGCCGGCCATCATTTCCAGCCTGCTCGTCTGCTTCACCATCTCGCTCGACGAGTTCATCATCGCCTTCTTCCTGACCGGCACCGAGGCGACGCTGCCGATCTACATCTGGGGCCAGCTGCGCTTCGCGGCCAAGCTGCCCGGCGTGCTGGCGCTCGGTACCTTGCTGCTGGTGGCGTCCTTCGTGCTGATGACCTTTGCCGAAATCCTGCGCCGCCGGGCGGCCAGACGCACCCAGAGCGAGGGAGGCCTCTATGCTTGAGCGGGTCCAATCCAAGCGCACCCAATCGGAACGCACCATGATCGAGATCCGCGACGTCACGCGCAGCTACGGCACCTTCAAGGCGCTGGACGATGCCTCGCTCAACATCCTGGAAGGCGAGTTCTTCTCGCTGCTCGGGCCTTCCGGCTGCGGCAAGACCACGCTTTTGCGCATGATCGCCGGCTTCGACACGCCGACCAGCGGGTCGATCGCCGTCGATGGCCAGCCGATGGACGGCATCCCCGCCAACCGGCGGCCGACCAACATGGTATTCCAGAGCTATGCGATCTTCCCGCACCTCAATGTCGAGCAGAATGTCGCTTATGGGCTGAAGCGCCTGAAGCTGCATGGCGGCGAAGAAAAACGCCGCGTCGAGGAGGCGCTGGCGCAGGTGTCGCTGACCGGCCTCGGCAAGCGCCGCGCCACCGAGCTCTCCGGCGGCCAGCGCCAACGCGTGGCGCTTGCCCGCGCGCTGGTCATGCGCCCCAAGGTGCTGCTGCTGGACGAGCCGCTCTCGGCGCTCGACAAGAAGCTGCGCGAGCAGATGCAGGTCGAGCTGCGCCGGCTGCAGCAGGCGGTCGGCATCACCTTCGTGCTGGTCACGCACGATCAGTATGAGGCGCTCGCGATGTCGGACCGCATCGCCGTCATGTTCGGCGGCCGCATCGCGCAAGTCGCTTCGCCGAAGGAAATCTACCAGCGTCCCGTCAACCGCCAGGTCGCCGACTTCCTCGGCGGCATGAATTTCGTGAAAGCCCAGATCGTCGAGGAGAACGGCGCTTCGCTGGTTGTCGACACGCTTGGCTTCGGCCGCGTGAAAACCGACAAGCCGAAAGCCTTCGTACGCAACGGCGGCGCGGCGACGCTCGGCATCCGGCCGGAGCGGCTGCGTGTTTTGTGGGACAATGCGACAGCAAAGTTCGAGGTCGCCGGCAAAGTGGTCGAGCGCCACTATTTCGGCGAGATCACGCATCTGATCGTCGAGATTCCGGGATTGGAAAAACCGCTCTCAGTGACCGAGACCAATGATTTCGGCGCCGACGACATTCCGGTCGGCGCGCCGATCCGCCTCGCTTACGATCCCGAAGCGCTGGTGGCGATGGCGGACTGAAGATCAGCCAAGATCTTCCCGGCGGCGATGCGCCCGGCCACGATCGCGCCCTCGACATAGGCGGGGAAGGACGGCGACACTTCCGACGACGCGAAATGCACCGGCGGCGCGCCGGCAAGGATGGTGCGTTCGGCGTTTCTCGCCGTGGCGTCGATGATGAGGTCGCTGTAGGCGCCGCCGCTCCAACGGTCATGCGTCCAGTCGCGCAGGTTGAAATCGACGATGTCCGCCGCTTCCGGGCCGAGCGCTTTCACCAGCCTCGCCGTCACCTCGGCGCGCAGCGCTGTCTGGCCCAGTTCGTGCCAGCGCAGCGCGAGCGGCCCGCCGACAAAGACGATAAGCGCGGCATGGTCGAGATCCTTGCTGCCATCGCAGGCAAACAGCCCCGGCTGGTTGCGCCACATGACCATGCCGCGCAGACCCCGCTCGCGCCAGAATGGTCTGGCATAGCGCACCAGGATCTTAATCACCGCGCCGCTTTCCCAGACGCCCAGAGCCTTTGCAAGCTCCGCCGGCAAGGCGGGCGCGAATTCGAGCTTCGCCGCCGTCGCCGGCGGCAGAGCGATCAGCGCCTTGCGTGCTTCGATCACACCGCGGGCCGAGACGACACGAACGCCTTGCTGCCCGTGCTCGATCCGTGTCGCCGGTTCGCCCAGCCGCAGCCGGTCGCCGAGGTCACCTGCCAGATCGTCGGCCAGCGACTGCATGGTCTCGCGCAAGAAATACTGCAGCTCGAACACCTCGTTGGTGATGCGGCGATCGTTGTCGATCAGGTACCATAACGGCACCTTGTCCAGCGCCAGGCACCACAGGCCCTCGATCATCGAACGGAAGGCGGCCTTGGCGTCGGCCATGTCCTTCTGGCGTTCGAGCCATGTCGCGACGGTCAGCCCGGTGATCGAGGGATCGTCCGGCGCGATCCCGTTCATGCGCTCGCGGATCGCCATCGCGATCCGGTAGGTCCGCTCGGCTTCCTCGACGGACATCGACGGGTGGGTAATGAATTCGCCATCGACATAGGTCTCGACGAATGTCTTGCCGCGCGCCTTGGCCAACGCCATCAGTTCCGGCATGTCCTCGCACAGGAACTGGCCGCCGCTGTCGATGAGCTCACCGAGCCCGTTTCGCATGGCTTCCACAC
>NZ_RZSL01000403.1:0-5731 GCF_003997355.1 Mesorhizobium sp. M1E.F.Ca.ET.041.01.1.1
GGACGGATAGACATAGAAGGCGCCTTCCGGCGACGGACAGGTGATGCCGCGCGCCTGGTTGAGCATCGAGACGACGAGATCGCGCCGGCCTTGGAAGATCGCCTTGTTCCTGGCGATGAAGTCCTGCGGGCCGTTGAGCGCCTCGACGGAAGCCCATTGCGCGATGGTGCAGGCGCCCGAGGTCTGCTGGCCCTGGATCATGTCCATCGCCTTGATCAGCGGCACCGGGCCGGCGGCGTAGCCGATGCGCCACCCGGTCATGGCATAGGCTTTCGACACGCCGTTCATGGTGAGCGTCCGCTCGTAGAGCTTCGGCTCGACCTCGGCGATGGTCTTGAAGACGAAGTCGCCATAGGTCAGATGCTCGTACATGTCGTCGGTCAACGTCCAGACATGCGGGTGCTTGAGCAAAACGTCGGCCAGCGCCCGAAGCTCGGCTTCGGTGTAGGCGGCGCCCGACGGGTTGGACGGCGAGTTCATCAGCAGCCATTTGGTCTTCGGCGTGATCGCCTTTTCCAACACTTCAGCGGTCAGCTTGAAGCCGTTGTCGATCGAAGTGTCGGCGAAAACCGACGTGCCGCCGCAGATCGCCACCATTTCCGGGTAGCTCACCCAATAGGGGCGGGGAATGATGACCTCGTCGCCGGGGTTCAGCGTCGCCATGAAGGCGTTGAACAGGATCTGCTTGCCGCCGGTGCCGACGATGGTCTGCTCCGGCCGGTAGTCGAGATTGTTCTCGCGCTTGAACTTCCTGGCGATCGCCTCGCGCAGCGGCACGATGCCGGAAACCGGCGGATACTTGGTCTCGCCGCGGCGGATCGCGTCGATCGCCGCGTTCTTGATGTTGTCGGGCGTGTCGAAGTCCGGCTCGCCGGCGCCGAGGCCGATGACGTCACGGCCGGCATTTTTCAGCTCGCGCGCTTTCTGCGTCACCGCGATGGTCGCGGAAGGCTTCACGCGGGAAAGGGCGTCGGCAAGAAAGGCCATGACAGGGCGTCTCCAAGAGAATGGCGGCCAGGAGCGGCCGCGGCGCCTCTCATGTCGCATCATCGGCCCCAGCGCAAGCATTGTCGGATGATCCAGAGGTCAAGGTGGCGTGAGCGGCAACTATAAATTCATCAACGACCGGTAAACCCTTGGCTGGCAGGATGGCTGATTGAATTCCGCTGGTTTGGCGGAGCGAGGGACCCTTGTCGCGCAGCACCGGGCTTGCCCATATCATCCGTCATGATGACGGCACCTCCAGCGGTGTCTGGGGTATCTACACGCTGCAGAGCGCCTTCCAGCCGATCTTCGCCTTCAACGAGGGCAAGCTTTCTGTCGCCGCCTTCGAGGGGCTGATCCGGCCGTTCCGCGACGGCGAGCCGCAGTCGCCGATGAGCTTCTTTGGCACCTGCCCGGCGGGCGAACGGCTGCCTATCGAGGGGCTGACCAGGACGCTGCACCTGCTCAACGCCGGCGCCTGTTTGCCGCAAGAGGCATCCATCTTCATCAATTTCGATCCGTCGGTGTTCACCGACCGCGCCATTGTCGACAAGGCGCTGCGCGACATGCGCCTGGTGCTGCACGAGGCTGGCATCGATCCGCGCCGCATCGTCTGCGAGGTGACCGAGCAGAGGTCGGCTTCGCAGGAGACGCTCTACAGCTTTGTCGAAGCGCTCAGAGCCAACGGCTTCCGCATCGCCGTCGACGATTATGGCGCCGACGATTCCGACATCAACCGCGTCAAGGAATTGAGGCCGGATATCGTCAAGTTCGACGCCCACTGGATCACACAGCTCATGGAGTCCGGGGCCGGTTTCGCGCTGCTGAGCGCGATGGTGAAGAGCTTCGAAAGCCAGGGTATCCGGACGGTTTTCGAAGGTATCGAGGAAGGCTGGCAGTTGGACCTCGCCGAGAAATCCGGCGCCTCGATGGTGCAAGGCTATGTGCTTGCCCGGCCGGAGCTCGCCTCGACCAGTTTTCGCGGTTTCGGCAAGAGCATGCAGGTGCCTGCGGCTGACGAGAGCAAGGCCAATTTTGCCACCAGTCCCGCTCCTGTGCCGCCGTCGCGGCCTGCGAAGGCGTTCGGGCGCAAGGTGACGCCATGAATGCGCGGCCCGAGAGGCGGCGCAATGCCGCCGAGGCGATCTTCGCCGACGAGATCGGCCTCCAGTTCGGTGTCTATCGCGAGTTCCGGCTGTGGAGCGCCTATCAGCCGATCTTCGCGCCGCAGGGCAGGACGCTCAAGGCTGTCGCCGTCGAAGCGCTGATCGAGCCGCGCCGGGTCGCGACACCCGTTGCGCCGCAGGTTTTCTTCGACAGCGTAGCGGCATCGGATCGCCTCTTTGTCGAGACGATGTGCCGGATGCTGCATCTCGGCAACTACCGCAACATCGGCGTCGATGGGCTTACGCTGTTCTTCAACTACGACCCGATGATCAACGATCACCTCGGGCGGGCGCTGGCCGAGATCCGCCTTATGACCAGGCATCTCGGCGATTTCGGACTCGAGCCTGCCATGCTGGTCTGCGAGATCACCGAACAGGCGGCCGATGACCATGTGCTCGCCAGCCTGGTGCGCGAGATGAGGCATGACGGCATCCGCATCGCCATCGACGATTTCGGCACCGGACATTCGACCGAAGCGCGCATCGGCCTGCTGTCGCCCGACATCGTCAAGATCGACGGGGGCTGGTTCGCCGAATTCTGCCGCCACGCCGCTGCCGAGCGGTTCTTCCGGCCGCTGGTCTCGATGCTGCACGACCGCGGCGCCAAGGTGCTGGTCGAAGGCATCGAGCAGGCCACCCATCTGCGCGTGGCACTCGACGGTGGCGTCGACCTCCTGCAGGGATACCACCTTGCCCGGCCGGCGCTTGCCGGCACGGTCTTCAACGAAGAGCCGCTCTCGGTCGACGCGCTGCTCGGCATGGACAACAAGGTCGTGCCCTTGCATCAGCGTCGCTGATGCTTTCACTCAAAAACAAATCAATGGATGGGACTCGCAGAAGCAAGTTAGAGGCTTCTTGATCGCTCGATATGCCGGAGAGGGCCATGATACTTTATGACATGATCGACAGCGGCAATTGCTACAAGCCGCGTCTTTTGATGGCTAAGCTCGGCATTCCCTTCACCCGTATCGAGGTGAGTTCGCATACCGGCGAGACGCGCAAGGCCGACTACGTCGCCAAGAACCCGAACGCGATGGTGCCGCTGCTCGAGCTCGACGACGGCAGGCGCATCGCCGAATCCAACGCCATACTGCTCTATCTCGCCGAAGGCACGCGCTTCCTGCCGGCCGACAGATATGAGCGGGCGCTGGCCTATCAGTGGCTGTTCTTCGAGCAGTACAGCCACGAGCCCTATATCGCGGTGCGCAAGGCGCTGCTGACCTTTCCGGAGAGGGCCAAGGACGCCACACCGGAACGGCTCGCCTTGACGCTGGAGCGCGGCAACAAGGCGCTCGGCGTGATGAACAAGCATCTGGAGCAGAACGCCTTCTTCGCCGGCAGCGCTTACAGCGTCGCCGACATCGCGCTCTATGCCTACACCCACACCGCCGAGAAGGGCGGCTTCCAGCTCGACGCCTATCCGGCCGTGGTGGAATGGCTGAAGCGGGTCGAGGCGGACGAAGGGCACGTGCCGATCGAGTGGGTGCCCTGAGCAGGCCACGTCGGCAATTGGCGAAAGCTTCGACGAGAGCGTCCTTCTCCCCGTCATTATACGGGGAGAAGATGGTGGCAGCCAGATGAGGGCGGCGCCGACCTCTGGCGTTGATTTGCTACCTGGATCTCCGGCAAAGCAAGCGAAGCTTGTCGCGACCCGTCGCGCTGCCCCTCATCGCCCTGCCGGGCACTTCCCCCGTATAATGACGGGGAGAAGGATGCAGCTTCGCCGGTTTCGCCAATCGCCGGAAATCAGGCAACAAAAAAGGCGGGCAATGCCCGCCTTCCTATGCCGGTAGCCTGATCGGGAGCGTTGGGGCCGGGCCGTCGGCAATCCGCCGCTTCGGCTTGTCGGGTCCTTCCGCTCCGGCGCGCTTGTCGCGCGACCGTCAGTACATCCGTGACTCGCCGCGCGCTCCAGGCTCTCGCCCAGCGCGCGCCCTGCGCGAAATCAGGCTGCCTTGCTCAGAGATCCAGCAGCGGACTTGCCGGTGCGGCGGTCCTGCTCGATCTCGAAGTTGATCTTCTGGCCTTCGATGAGGCTGGTCATGCCAGCGCGCTCGACGGCGGAGATGTGAACGAAAACGTCCGCACCGCCATTGTCAGGCTGGATGAAGCCGAAGCCCTTGGTGGCGTTGAACCACTTGACCGTACCAGTTGCCATTAGAATGTCCTTCACATTTGCTTTGGTTTGACCGGACCGAAGTCCAGCCGGCGGTATCGAAATTTTGGAGATAGACGTCAGCAAACGCGAAGATCGCGAGGCCCGATCGATCGGCCAAATTCAATGGAGCGGATATAGTATGGTTCGCGGATGAAAACAAGATGGAGTTGCAGGCATGCTCCCAATGGGTGCCCTGATAGCGTGGAAGTTTTGAGGTCAGGCGCGCGTTGTGGAGGGAAGACACGCGCGCGATTGTAGGAGAGGACCATGAGAACCATTCTGCTTGCCGCCTGCCTGATGCTGGTGGCCGCCGAGGCACAGGCTGTCTCGCGCTACGACCCGACGCGCATGAGCTGCGGTCGCGTGCAGGCGACGATCGCCAGGCAGGGCGCCATCATCCTGCGCTACCAGTCGTCGCGCGTGCCTGGGCTGCCGCTTTATGATCGCTATGTGCGGGACGAGCGCTTCTGCAACATGGGCGAGGTGAGGGCGAGGGCCTATGTGCCCAGCGCCGACACCAAGTCCTGCCCCGTCTATGTCTGCAAGCGGCCGGACTTCGACCGGCATTTTCGACGCCGCCTCTTCCCGCATCGCTAGGGGAGCCCGGCGTTCGGCAGGTTTTGTCAGAAACCGAATGATGCCTGCGCGGCCGGAGGCGGGCCGACGCGCACGCCTTCCATGGCGAGCATCTTCTCCTTGGTGGCCGAACCGCCGGGCGCGGAGAAGCCGCCGATCTTGCCGCCCGCGGCGAGGATGCGGTGGCACGGAATGACCAGCGGCACCGGGTTGGCACCGAGCGCGGCACCGGTTTCGCGCGCGAGCCCGGAATGACCGGCGCGCTTGGCCAATTCGCCATAGGTGGTGGTCTCGCCGAAGCCGAGCTTGCGCGCGGCGTCGTAGATGGCGAGACGGAAATCGTCGACGCCGTCGAGATCGACCGGCACGCCGGAGAAATCGACATCCTCTCCGGCCGCATAGGCCTTGATCGAGGCGATCAATTCGACCACCCATTTCGGCTGTTCGGTAGAGCTTGAAACGCCGGCATGGCGAAACAGCCGGCGCTCGATCGCTTCACGGCTGCGTTCGGGCAGGCAGAGCCGGATCAGGCCTTTTTCGCTCCAGGCAATGCCCATGAAGCCGATCACTGTTTCTAACACTGCGTGGCCGGCCGTGATCGGTGATGCGTTTTCCATGATGGGCTCCTTTTCGCAAACCGCGAAAAACGGGTACATCTACAGTACAGATAGGGAACAATATCGCAATTCCCCCCGAGTCTCGCCACCCGAAAACCGCATACCGGCCCCGATTGCCCGCTTGGAATCGCTGGTGTAAGGACTTTTTAACAACCGACAATCGGACCTGCAGGGCTTGGCAGCGAAAATCATCCTTACCGCGATCGGCGTGCTCGTTGCCGCTGCCGGTC
>NZ_RZSL01000404.1:0-5720 GCF_003997355.1 Mesorhizobium sp. M1E.F.Ca.ET.041.01.1.1
GTCCTACGCGACCTGCCGCGGCTGATGCGCCGGATCAGCCAGACGGCCGCAACCATCGCGAGCGAGCGGCCGGATTGCCTTATCACCATCGACAGCCCCGACTTTTCGCTGCGCGTCGCCAAAAAGGTTCGCGCTGCCGCGCCCGCCATCCCGATCGTCCACTATGTCTGCCCGAGCGTGTGGGCATGGCGGCCGGGCAGGGCTGTGGCAATGAAGCCATATGTCGACCACATCCTCTGCATCCTGCCGTTCGAGGTGAAAGCACTGGCCCGCCTTGGCGGACCGCCCGGCACTTATGTTGGCCACCGGCTGACACAGGACCCCGGCGTGCTTGGCGCCGCCAAGGCGCAGGGCCTGCCGCGCGACCTGTCGGCGGATCGCGTGAAGACGCTGCTCGTGCTGCCGGGCTCTCGCCGCAGCGAGGTGCGCCGTCTGATCGACCCGTTCGGCAAGACGGTGTCGGTGCTCCACCAGCGCGGCCATCGGCTGCGCCTGTTGCTGCCGACGGTGCCGCATGTCGCCGATCTGGTCAGGACGTCGGTCGCGAGCTGGGACGAGAAGCCCGAGATCATCACCGATCCAGAGCGCAAATGGCAGGCTTTCGGCAAGGCCGATGCGGCTTTGATCGCCTCTGGGACAGTCTCGCTCGAACTCGCGCTCAGCGGCGTTCCGATGGTTTCCAGCTACAAGCTCGATCCGATCGCCAGACAATTGCTGCAGCATCTGGTGACGACGTGGTCGGCGCTGCTGCCCAACCTGATCGCCGACCGCGCGCTGGTGCCGGAATTTTACGACCAATATGTCAGGCCGGAGAACCTGGCGCGCCAGTTGGAAGCGCTGTTTGCCGATACCGGCATGCGCGCCTGGCAGAAGGCGGGCTTCGCCGAGATCTCCGGGCGCATGGCAACCGAGAAGCCCTCCGGCGAAATCGCCGCCGAGGTGGTGATGGGGTGTATCAGGAGAGCGAATAGGGAGTAGCGAATAGCGAATAGCGAATAGTGCGGGTGTCGCACGGCACTCACCGGCTTCTTTCCCTATTCGCTACTCGCTATTTCGCTATTCGCTTAAATCACCGCTTGGCGATCGGCACGTAATCGCGTTCCGTGGCGCCGGTGTAGAGTTGCCGCGGGCGGCCGATCTTCTGGTGCGGATCCTCGATCATTTCCTTCCACTGCGCGATCCAGCCGACGGTGCGGGCGACCGCGAACAGCACGGTGAACATGGTGGTGGGGAAGCCCAGCGCCTTCAGCGTGATGCCCGAATAGAAATCGACATTCGGATAAAGCTTCTTCTCGATGAAATAAGCGTCGGTCAGCGCGATCTTCTCGAGTTCCATCGCGATGTCGAGCAGTGGATCGTCCTTGATGCCGAGCTCGCCCAGCACCTCATGCGCTGTCTTCTGCATGATCTTGGCGCGCGGGTCGTAGTTCTTGTAGACGCGATGGCCGAAGCCCATCAGCCGGAACGGGTCGTTCTTGTCCTTGGCGCGGGCAATGAATTCCGGGATGTGGTCGACATGGCCGATCTCGCCCAGCATGTTGAGCGCCGCTTCGTTGGCGCCGCCATGCGCCGGGCCCCACAGGCAGGCGATGCCGGCGGCGATGCAGGCGAACGGGTTGGCGCCGGAGGAGCCGGCGAGGCGAACCGTCGAGGTCGAGGCGTTCTGCTCGTGGTCGGCGTGCAGGATGAAGATGCGCTCCATGGCGCGCGCCAGCACCGGATTGATCTTGTACTCCTCGCACGGCACCGCGAAGCACATATGCAGGAAATTGGCGGCGAAGTTCAGCTCGTTCTTCGGGTAAATGAAGGGCTGGCCGATGTGGTATTTATAGGCCATCGCCGCGATGGTCGGCATCTTGGCGATCAGCCGCATCGAGGCGACCATGCGCTGGTAGGGGTCCGAGATGTCAGTCGAGTCGTGATAGAAGGCCGACAGCGCGCCGACCACGCCGCACATGACGGCCATCGGGTGCGCGTCGCGACGGAAGCCGGTGAAGAAACGCGACATCTGCTCATGCACCATGGTGTGGCGCGTCACGCGGTAGTCGAAGTCGTCCTTCTGCGCCTTGGTCGGCAATTCGCCATAGAGCAGCAGGTAGCAGACCTCGAGGAAGTCGCCGTGTTCGGCGAGCTGGTCGATCGGATAGCCGCGATGCAGCAGGATGCCGGCATCGCCGTCGATGAAGGTGATCGCCGACTCGCAGCTCGCCGTCGACGTGAAGCCGGGGTCGTAGGTGAAGGCCCCGGTCGTGCTGTAGAGCGCGCCGATGTCGATGACGTCAGGCCCGGTCGAGCCGCTTCGCACCTTGAATTCGTGGGTCTTGCCGGCGAGTTCGAGCCTGGCGGTCGACTCATGCGCCTTGCCGCCCGGTTCCAGTTTTGTCGCAGCTTCGCTCATTGCAAACTCCTTTATGTTTCCTCATGCCGGCAAGGCAATTCCTGCAAACGACACGTCGAAATCACCGGAATGCGCGAACTTACCACCGCATTTTAGGGGGTGCGTGCCAGATTGGGCCAAGGCCTAATGTTGCACTGCGAAACACACCTTTCAATGCCAATCTTTTTGGGCCAGTTCGCTCCTAATCGATTTGATCTCCGATCCGCGCTAGACTTTCGTCGCGTCCCAACACGGCAAGCACGTCGAACACACTGGGCGAGGTGCTGCGGCCGGTAAGCGCGGCTCTCAGCGGTTGGGCCACGGCGCCGAGCTTGTGGCTGCCGGCCTGCGCAAAGTCGCGGATGGCAGCCTCGGCGGCTGCGGCACTCCACTCGCCGGAGATGGCTGCGAGCGCCACATGGGCGCCGCGCAGAATGGCGCGCGCATCGCCTCCGAGCAAGCCCGCGGCCTTCTCGTCCAAGGGCAATGGCCGTTCGGCAAACAGGAAGGCGGCTCCGTCGACGAGTTCGACCAGCGTCTTCGCGCGCTCCTTGAGGCCAGGCAGGGCGGCAAGCAATTGGGCCTTGCGCCTGTCGTCGAGCTTTGCCGCGAGCGCCGGTCCGCCTTCAAGATGGGACAAGGTGGCGACGAAAATGCCGAACAGGGACTTGTCGTCCATCTTGCGCATATGGACGCCGTTCAGCGCCTCGAGCTTGGCGAAATCGAAGCGGGCGGCGCCCTTGTTGACGTCGCCGATGTCGAACCAGGCGATCATGTCGTTGATCGACATCACCTCGTCATCGCCATGGCTCCAGCCGAGCCTGGCCAGATAGTTGAGCAGGGCCTCGGGCAGATAGCCCATGGCGCGATAGGCCTCGACGCCGAGCGCGCCGTGTCGCTTTGACAGTTTCGCCCCGTCGGCACCGTGGATCAGCGGGATGTGCGACATCGACGGCACGTCCCAGCCCATGGCGTTATAGATCACGGTCTGGCGCGCCGCGTTGGTGAGGTGGTCGTCGCCGCGGATGATGTGGGTGACGCCCATGTCGTGATCGTCGACGACGACGGCATGCATATAGGTCGGGTTGCCGTCGGAGCGCAGGATGATGAAGTCGTCGAGATCCTTGTTCGGAAAGCGCACCTCGCCCTGCACACGGTCGTGCACGACGGTCTCGCCCTCGGTCGGCGCCTTGATGCGGATGGCGCCCTTGACGCCGGGAGGCGCCTCGGACGGGTCGCGGTCGCGCCACTGGCCGTTGTAGCGCGGCGGCAGACCCTTGGCGCGCGCTGCCTCGCGCATGGCCTCCAACTCGGCAGGCGTCTCATAGCTGTAATAGGCCTTGCCCAGGCGCACGAGCTCCTCAGCCACCTCGCGGTGGCGCGGCGCGCGTTCGAACTGCGATACGGCCTCGCCGTCCCATGACAGGCCCAGCCAGGTCAGTCCGTCGAGGATGGCGGCCGTGGCCGCCTCGGTGGAGCGCTCGCGGTCGGTGTCCTCGATGCGCAGCAGCATCGTGCCGCCCGTGTGCCTGGCGTAGAGCCAGTTGAACAGCGCCGTGCGCGCGCCGCCGATGTGCAGGTAGCCGGTGGGCGAGGGGGCAAAACGGGTGACGACCTTGTCGGACATGGAACTCTCGGAGTGGCACGGAAGCGGGCGTGAATGCGCGGACTTTCGCCCGACGGGCGTTCATGTAGCATAGGAGGTCTGGGGCGCAAGGGGCAGACCCGATGGCTGGGCGTGGCCGGGGTACGGAGGAGAAAATATTGCGAACCAAAGGGGGGAACCAATGACCAACATGCCTGGCGACTCCAAGGTGGTTCCGCCGTCACTCGCCAATCGTAAGCACTGGATCCTATTTGGACTGATCTTTGGGGGCGCCGCATTGGTTGCGGCTGCTCTATACGGGGAGATCAATGGCGATAGTTTAGGGTATGGGGTTGGCTTGACCTCTATTCCGGCCCTGCTGGGCTTCCTTATCATGCGAAAGGGAAGGAATCTGCTAGCGGGTTACATCGCGTTCATCGTCTTGATAGGTATTGTGGGAAGACAAGAAGTCTTAAACAGGGTTGAGCAGACGCGAAACGGAATTGTGAAAGGCTGTCTGGACCGGAACACTGATGTAGACAGCCTGCCAGAGGGTCAACAAAAAATATTCTGCGATTGCTACTCAGGTAAGCTCGCGGGCAAAGTCCTGCAGCACACTACCCTGACCGCTTTAACATTCAGCACGTTGCCCTCAGACGCGAAAGACGATCCTCAATTTGTAAGCATCGCCACAAAGGCCTGGAGTGAATGTGGTGCTGCTCTCCGCAGTCAATAAGCTGTCGTCAGGACACGGATCACGGCAAGCACTGGAGCAGGCGTGATTGCGCGGACTTTCGCCCGACGGGCGTTCATGTAGCATAGGAGGTCTGGGGCGCAAGGGGCAGACCCGATGGCTGGGCGTGGCCGGGGTACGGAGGATGATGGGGGAATAACGGCTGGCGTCAGCGAGCGCCTGCTATTTGCCGGCACCGCGCCGTTCGAAGCGACACCTGTTTCTGTTCCGGTGCCGCGGCCGGCTACGGAGATCTTGCCGCCGGACGGCGGCGCCTCCCTGCAGCCGCCTCAGTTGGCAACCATCGACCGGATCCGCAGGCAGTTCCGCCGTGCTTCTTTTTCCGCCTTTCGCCTGAGCGTGTCCGAAGCCGCTGCGACCGAGCTCGACCGCGGCATCGGCTTCCTGCTGGTGCCAGTGTTCCTGGCCGCCGGCGTCATCCTCTATTTTTCCTTGGACGTCGAGCCGGATCTTTATAGGCCGCTGGCGGCTGTAGCGCTGATGGCTGTCTGCGCGATCATTTCCCGCGCATGGCCCAAGACGCACCTCGCCTTCATGGCGGCGCTGTTTTGCGCCTTGGGCTTCGTCGCCGCGAAGGTCGAGACATGGCGGGCCGTAGCGCCGATGCTCGGCTCCGAAATCCAGACGCGGCTGACCGGCCGCGTCGTCATCGCCGAAGAAATGGCCAATGGCCGAGTGCGACTGACCATCGATCTTGTCTCGACCGCGCATCCAGAACTGCGCTACGCGCCGGATCGCGTCAGGCTCTCGGCGCGCGCGATATCCTCAGACATGAAGGTTGGATCGCTGGTGACGGGCTATGCCCGGTTGCTGCCGCCTACCGGGCCGGTCCGGCCGGACAGTTATGATTTTTCCTTCGACAGCTATTTTTCCGGTATCGGCGCCAGCGGCTTTTTCCTGGGCGATCCGAAAGTCGTTTCGGCCTCCGGCCCACCGTTCGAAGCCGGCATGGCCTCGGCCATCGAGAACGCGCGCGAAAACATTGCCGATCACATCAGAAGCAC
>NZ_RZSL01000405.1:0-5702 GCF_003997355.1 Mesorhizobium sp. M1E.F.Ca.ET.041.01.1.1
CAGCCCGCCCGCCACGCGAGCCGAGCGGATATTGCAGAAGGACGGCACCGGCTCCGCGAACATGCGCGGATCGAGCTCCCACGGCTCGCGGTTGACGTCGAGATAGGCGCGCGGGAAATTCGCCGCCAGCATCGGCGCGCCGAGCGCGACGGCGCCGCCGAAAAGCTCGTCGACATAGCAATCCTCCGACCGCCGGATGGCGTTGCGGTCAAGCCGCGCCATGGCGAGGAAGCGCTCCGGATAGTAGCGGCCGCTATGCGGCGAATTGAACAGGAAAGGGACGCGTTGCTCGGCGCCCGATCGGATTTCGAAGGGTGGTACGACCGAAAAATCCTCGGCTGCCGTCTTCAATTTGAACGAACCAGGATGAAGCACTGCGTCATGATTCAAAACTGCCATCTTGCGCCCGGCATGTCCAGCATTTCAGCCCCACGAAACGGCCGGCTGAAACAGCGCGGACAGGGCCAACGTTCACTTGATGTTTACCGTCTCCTCCTCATATACAGGATGGTTAACGGGCTTGCGCGGCGGCAGGCTTGGGGCGGGTGATTCGGACGGGACAAAATGGCACGCATTCTACTGGCGGAAGACGACGACGATATGCGCCGGTTCCTCGTCAAGGCACTGGAAAGAGCCGGTTACCAAGTAAGCGATTTCGACAATGGCGCCAGCGCCTATGAGCGGCTGCGCGAGGAGCCTTTCTCGCTGCTGCTAACCGATATCGTCATGCCCGAGATGGACGGCATCGAGCTCGCCCGCCGCGCCACCGAGATCGATCCGGACCTCAAGGTCATGTTCATCACCGGCTTTGCCGCGGTCGCGCTCAATCCGGATTCCAAGGCGCCCAAGGACGCCAAGGTGCTATCGAAACCTTTCCATCTGCGCGACCTCGTCAACGAGGTCGAAAAGATGCTGCAGGCAGCCTGAGAGGGTTTTCCGGCGGGCTTCCGCCGGTGCGGCAAAGCGAAGCTTTCTTTTCTTGTTCCCGCTATTGACGCGCCGGACCAAAAATGGTGTATGCGCGGCTTCGGATGGGCGTGTAGCTCAGCGGGAGAGCACTGCATTGACATTGCAGGGGTCACAAGTTCAATCCTTGTCACGCCCACCATCCTTTCAAATCTAAGTCTCTAAGGGACCAGAGCAGTTAGGCTGTAGGGCTTTGCCGCTGCGTTCTCCTCGGTGAACTTGGTTGCTTACGCAGCGCTTGGTCGCACTTGTTCTCGGATGGGTTCAAGGAGGAAAGAATCTTTTGTCCGCAGGGCTGTTCGGCGGAGCCGGCAGGTGCGTCTGGCTCAGACACCCGCGACCGCGCAAAGGCCCTTCATTCTGGCGATGGCGAGTCCGGGGTCGGCCAGCAATCCGGCCCGATCGGCGAGGCGAAAGACGTCGGCGTAGTGGCATATGCCGCGCGCCGACTGCATGCCGCCGACCATGGCGAAATGGTCCTGGTGCCCGTTCAGCCAGGCCATGAAAACGATGCCCGCTTTGTAATATTCTGTCGGCGCCTCGAAGATCTTGCGCGCCAGCGGCACGGTCGGCGCCATCAGCGCGTCATAGCCGGCCCGATCGCCCCCGCCGAGCTTCACCAGCGCGGCGTTGGCAACCGGCGCGATGGCGTCGAAGATGCCGAGCAGCGCATGCGAGTGCCTCTTGCCGTCGCCGGCGATCAATTCCGGGTAGTTGAAATCGTCGCCCGTGAACATCACCACGCCCTCGGGCAGCCGGTCGCGCAGCGACACCTCCTTGCCGGCATCGAGCAGCGATATCTTTATGCCTTCGACCTTGCCGGCATGCCGATCGATGATGGCAACGACCGTATCGAGCGCGGCGTCGAATTCATTGCTTCCCCAATACCCTTTCAATGCCGGATCGAACATGTCGCCCAGCCAATGCAGGATGACCTTGCCGGAGGCCTGTGAGAGGATGCGGTCGTAGACGCGCGCATAGTCGTCCGGCCCCTTGGCCACCGCCGCCAGCGCGCGGCTCGCCATCATGATCGCCTTGCCGTCCTCGCCCTCGATGAAGGCGAACTGCTCCTCATAGGCATGGATCACGTCGTCCAGCGTCCTTGCTGCCGCGGGCGCCAGGTGGTCGGTGCCGGCGCCGGAAGCGAGATCGGCGCCCTTCACCGTGCGCGCCTCGGCGATCGAGCGGCGGATCAGCTCCCTGGCGCTCGGCCAGTCGAAACCCATGCCGCGCTGTGAGGTGTCCATCGCCTCTGCGATGCGGAAGCCGAGCCGCCACAGATGATGGCGGAAGGCCATCGTCCTGTCCCAGTCGACCGCCGGCCGCGACCAGGGATCGGTCATGGCGAAAGGGTCGGCGACGACATGGGCCGCGGCATAGGCGATGCGCGGGAATTCCGCGCCGGGGATCGGCTCCGCCGGTTGGCCGACCAGCCGGTAGCTGGCTCGATCGCCATTCTCCGCAGGCAGGATGATGTCCATGGAAGTCTCCCTTTGCGGCAGCCTATAAATGGAACGTTCCAATAAATCAAGAACCTTTGTGACTCCTGTTCGACGCCGAGGCTGTGCTGCGTCGCAACAGAAAAAAGCTCGCATTTGCAGCGATTTCCGCCAGCATCGATCAATTTTTGGAATTCCAGACGATTCCCGATTGACTCTTCGTTTGACCTGATGTTTAGAACGTTCCAATAAATTAATGCCGAATGCGGAGGAAAGAGCGGAGATGGCCAGCCGGGCCAAGGCGACGATCCTGGACATCGCCCGCGAGGCCGGCGTGTCCAAATCGACGGTATCGCTCGTGCTGCAAGGCAGCGGGCTGATCCGGCCTGAGACCGCGGTCAAGGTGCGCAAGGCGATCGAGGATGTCGGCTATGTATACAACCGCGGCGCCGCCAATCTGCGCAAGGCTCACTCCAACGTCATCGGCATGGTGATCAACGACCTCACCAATCCCTTCTTCGCCGAACTGGCGGTCGGCATGGAGCGCGTCTTCCAGGCGGCCGGCATCGTGCCTTTCATCGCCAACACCGCCGAAAACCCCGTGCGTCAGGAAGAAGTGCTGAAGTCGCTGATGGAGCAGGGTGTCGCCGGCCTGATCGTCTCGCCGGCGCGCGGCACCACTCCCGGCGCCTTCCGCCGCATCGAGACCGCCGGCGTGCCGATCGTCTTCACCATGCGCCGGCTGCCCGAGAGCCGCATTCCGGTGATCGCGCCGGACAACCATCGCGGCGCCTTCATCGCCACAGAGCATTTGATCCTCAAGGGCCACCGCCGCCTGGCCTTCTTCGGCGGTTCGTCCGACCTCGTGGTTTATCAGCAGAGGCTGGGCGGCTTCTTGGAGGCTTGTGAAGCGCTGGGCATTCCCGTCGCCAACAGAACGATCGTCGAGGGCGAGACCAGCCGCAAGGGCGGCATGGCCTGCCTGGAGACCGCGCTTGCGGCGCCCGAGCCGCCGTCGGCCGCTCTTTGCTTCAACGACGCCGTCGCTTTCGGCGTCATGCTGGCGCTGCGCAAGCGCGGGCTGGAGGCCGGCACGGACTTCGCCGTGGTCGGTTTCGACGACGTGGCCGAGGCCGAGCACTACATGCCGGCGCTGACCAGCGTCGCCGTCGATACCGCCGGCCTCGGCGAGCGCGCCGCCCATGTTATGCTGAAAATGATCCAGTCGCGCACAACGCGCGCCGAGGACCATATCGGCGCAGTCAGCCTCGTCGTCAGGGAAAGCTGCGGCCCGAGCCGCAACGCGCGCGGCGCTGGAATGGGAGACGCGGCATGAGCGTGAGATGGGGTCTGATCGGTGCGAGCACGATCGCCAGACAGTTCATGATCAACGCCATCCGCGCGCAGGCCGACGGCGAGGTTGCCGCCGTGATGAGCTCCAGCCCCGAGCGCGCCGAAGCCTATGCCAGGGAAAACGGCATCCCGGCCGCCGTTTCGACGCTCGATGCGCTGCTCAGCACGGACATCGACGCCGTCTACATCTCGACCACCAACGAACTGCATCTCGAACAGGGGCTTGCGGCCATCAAGGCCGGCAAGCACGTGCTCTGCGAAAAGCCGCTGGCGCTGACCAGCGCCGATGCGCGCAAGCTGGTCGCGGCCGCCAGGAAGGCCGGCATCGTGTTCGGCACCAATCATCATCTGCGCAATGCCGGCGGGCACCGGGCGATGCGCGAGGCGATCGCCGCCGGCCGCATCGGCAAGCCAGTCGCCGCGCGCGTCTTCCATTCCGTCTACCTGCCGGAAAACCTGCAGGGCTGGCGCATAACCAAGCCCGAGGCCGGTGGCGGCGTGGTGCTCGACATCACCGTCCACGATGCCGACACGCTGCGCTTCGTGCTCGGCGACGACCCGGTCGAGATCTCGGCATTCACGCAGTCGGCCGGCATGGCCGGCGGCGGACTGGAGGACGGCGCCATGTGCATCTGGCGCTTCAAATCCGGCGTCATCGCGCAATCGCATGAGGGCTTCACGACCAAATTCGCCGGCACTGGTTTCGAGGTGCATGGATCGGAAGGCTCGCTGATCGCCACCAATATCATGACGCAGAAGCCGGTGGGCTCCGTGCTGCTGCGCACCGCGAGCGGTGAGGAAGAGCTGAATTTCGACCGCGAGGACCTCTACACCCGCTCGCTGCGCCAGTTCCATGCCGCGATCCGCGGCGAAGGCCAGCCGTCCGCCACCGGCGAGGATGGCATCTGGTCGCTGGCATCAGCCGAAGCGGCGTTGCAATCCGCCAAGACCGGCAGGGCCGTCGTGATCGATCCGCAACTCGGGAGCCTCGCGTGAGCAAGCTCGTCTCGGCGGCCTATGCCGCCAGCCTGATCAAGGATGGCGCGGTCGTCTCCGTGTCGTCGTCGAGCGGCCTCGGCTGCCCGGACGCCGTGCTCGCCGCGATCGGCGAGCGCTTCGACGCGGAAGGCCATCCGAAGGCGATCACCACGCTGCACCCGATCGCCGCCGGCGACATGTACGGCATCAAGGGTATCGACCATCTCGCCAAGCCGGGCCTTTTGAAGCGCACGCTCTGCGGCTCCTACCCGTCCGGCCCCTCCTCGGCTGAGCCGCCGCGGATCTGGCAGATGATCGGCGACAATTCCGTCGCCGCCTACAACGTGCCCTCCGGCATCCTGTTCGACATGCATCGCGAGGCGGCCGCCAAGCGGCCTGGCGTGCTGACCAAGGTCGGTCTCGACACTTTTGCCGATCCGCGCCATCAGGGCTGCGCCATGAATGCGGCGGCCAGCGAGCCGATCGTTTCGGTCGAGCAGTTCGACGGCGAGGAATGGCTCTATTTCCGCGCCATCGTCCCCGACATCTCGATCATCCGCGCCACCTCCTCCGACGAGCGCGGCAACCTCACCTACGAGCATGAAGGCGCCTATCTCGGCGGGCTGGAGCAGGCGTTAGCTGCCCGCAACAATGGCGGCATCGTCATCGCCCAGGTCAAGCGCGTCGTCGAGAACGGCACGCTGAAGCCGCATGACGTCCGTGTGCCCGGCGTGCTGGTCGACCATATCGTCGTCGCGCCCGATCAGTTGCAGACGACGCAGACGCCTTACGACCCGGCGATCTCGGGCGAGATCTTCCGGCCGCTGTCGACCTTTCGCACGCCCGAGATGAACGTCCAGAAGGTGATCGCGCGCCGCGTCGCCATGGAGTTGCGCGACGGCATGGCCGTCAACATTGGCTTCGGCATCTCCGCCAACGTGCCGCGCATCCTCTTGGAGGAAGGCC
>NZ_RZSL01000406.1:0-5700 GCF_003997355.1 Mesorhizobium sp. M1E.F.Ca.ET.041.01.1.1
GCGCCGACGCCGGTGCCAGTCACCCCCATCCCCGAGCTGCGCTCGGGACCTCCCCCATCGAGGGGGAGGTAACGCCGGCGCCAGTTCCTTCGCCTTCAACGCAGCCTGCACCGCCTCCGCTCTCCGCCGGCAAGGTGACGGTCGCCAAAAAGGTCGAGCAGAAGGCCGAGCCGCAGAAGGCGCCGGAACCGGCGGCGAGACGCTCCTGGTTCCAGCGCATGCGGGACGGGCTCGCCCGTTCCTCGCGCGAGCTCACCGGCAACATCGCCGGCGTCTTCACCAAGCGCAAGCTGGACGAGGACACGCTGCAGGACCTGGAGGACGTGCTGATCCGCGCCGATCTCGGCGTCGAAACGGCGCTGCGCGTCACCGATTCGCTCGCTTCCAGCCGCTACGGCAAGGATGTCTCCGACTCGGAAGTCCGCGCCGTCATGGCGGCGGAGGTGGAAAAAGTTCTAACTCCGGTCGCCAAGCCGCTCGAGCTCGACCTCAGCCACAAGCCGCATGTCATCCTGGTCGTCGGCGTCAACGGCACCGGCAAGACCACGACCATCGGCAAGCTGGCGGCCAAGCTGACCGAAGGCGGGCTTTCGGTGATGCTCGCCGCCGGCGACACGTTCCGCGCCGCCGCGATCGAACAGTTGAAGATCTGGGGCGAGCGCACCAAGTCGCCGGTCGTCGCCTCCAAGCTCGGCGCCGATGCCGCAGGCCTCGCCTATGACGCCTTCGAGAAGGCGAAAGAGGCGGGCTCGGACGTGCTGATCATCGACACCGCCGGGCGGCTGCAGAACAAGACCGAGCTGATGGCGGAGCTGGAAAAGATCGTGCGCGTGCTGGGCAAGCTCGATCCGGAGGCGCCGCACACCGTGCTGCAGACGGTCGACGCCACCACCGGCCAGAATGCGCTGAGCCAGGTCGAGATCTTCCGCAATGTCGCCGGCGTCAACGGCCTGGTGATGACCAAGCTGGACGGCACGGCGCGCGGCGGTATTCTGGTGGCGATCGCCGCCAAGCACAGATTGCCGGTCTATTTCATCGGCGTCGGCGAGCAGGTCGACGACCTCGAACCGTTTTCCGCCAGCGAGTTCGCCCGGGCGATCGCCGGCGTGGCTTGACCAAGGCGTGATCTGCCCGGAGCCGCCTGCTTTTCGGCCAGATCATGCGCAAGAAGGACTTTTATGAACATCATCGAACGCGACCCGTCCGATCCGCGCCGCAAGCCGCTCAATCCCGGCTTGAAGTTCCTGCTCGAGCTGGGACCCGGCCTGGTGTTCTTCTTCACCACGATCCGCGGCGAATGGCTGGCCGGAAAATTCCCGATCCTCGCCCATCTCGGCGAACCGATCCTGATCGCCACCGCGTTTTTCATGGTGGCGACGGCGCTCTCGCTCAGCGTGTCGTGGGCACTGACACGCAGCCTGCCGCTGATGCCGCTCGCCTCGGCGGTCATCGTGTTCGTGTTCGGCGCGCTCGCTCTGTACCTGCAGGACAAGACCTTCGCCTTCATGAAGCCGACCATCATCAACGCGCTGTTCGGCGTCACGCTGCTCGGCGGGCTGGCCTTCGGCAGGCCGCTGCTCGGCTATGTGTTCGATTCGGCCTTCCAGCTCGATGCCGAAGGCTGGCGCAAGCTGAGTTTCCGGTGGGGGCTGTTCTTCCTGTTTCTGGCCGTGCTCAATGAGGTTGTCTGGCGCAATTTCTCGGAAGCGACCTGGCTATATTTCAAGGTCTGGGGCACGATTCCCATCACCTTGCTCTTCACCTTCAGCCAGATGCCGCTGATCATGCGCCATTCGCTGGAGGAAAAAGCCAAGGAAGAGAACGCCGGCAAGTAGAGCAATTCCAGGAAAAGTGCTCAACGGTTTTCCGTTCGGAATTGCGTCAGGATAAAGAGCAATTCCAGGAAAAGTGCACAGCGGTTTTCCGTTCGGAATTGCGTGAAGACAGGGGGACGGGATGGAATTCCTCACCACGCGCGACGAGCTGAGGACGATCTACAAGACGCCCCGACCGACCGACGGCTCGATCCGCAAGGAGCTCAAGGCGCTCGACGGCCACTGCCGCTCCTTCATCGGCAAGAGCCCCTTCGTGCTGATCGGCTCGTCGGACGGCGTCGGCAATGCCGATGTGACGCCGAAGGGCGACAAGCCCGGCTTCACCGCCATCCTCGACCAGAACACCATCGCCATTCCCGACCGTCCAGGCAACAACCGGCTGGACACGCTGGAAAACATCATCCGCAATCCGTCCGTCGGGCTGCTGTTTCTCATTCCCGGCATGAACGAGACGCTGCGCGTCAACGGCGACGCCCGCATCACCATCGATGCCGGCCTGCGCGAGCGTCTGGCTGTCGACGGCAAGGAGCCGCAGAGCGTCATCGTGGTGACGGTCAAGGCCGCCTACATGCATTGCGCCAAGGCCTTCATGCGCTCCGAGCTGTGGAAGCCGGAGACCTGGTACGACCGCGCAACGCTGCCGACGCTCGGCCAGATCATCCGCGACCAGCTCGCGCTGGCCGAGAGCGCCGGAGAGATCGACCGCGAGCTGGACGACGATTACAGGCAGACCATGTGGTAGCATTCGGAACGACTCACCCGTTCCGTCCGGCTGATCCCCTTGATCGATATCCTCGCCATTTCCGGCAGCCTGCGCGCCGCCTCGACCAATTCGGCCCTTGTCGCGGCTTTAGCCGCCAATGCGCCGGCGGATTGCCGCGTCACTGTCTATAACGGACTCCACCGCTTGCCGATCTTCAATCCGGACGAGGAGGGCGAGCGGAGTCCTGGCGAAGCCGCCATCCTGATCGATGCCCTCACCCGCGCCGACGGCGTCATCGTCTCCTGTCCGGAATATGCGCATGGCGTGCCGGGCGGCATGAAGAACGCGCTCGACTGGCTGGTGTCGCGCGATGCCGCGGTCGGCAAGCCGGCGATGCTGGTGCACGCCTCGCCGCGCTCGCTCTATGCCCGGGCGGCACTCGCCGAGATCATGCGCACAATGTCCTTTGCGCTTTACGAGGACGCCGCACTCGAGATCGCGCTGCTCGGCAAGAAGCCGCCGGAGATCGAGGCGATCCTGGCGGAGCCGGCCAACCGGCAAGCGATGCGCGAGGCGGTTCAGAGCTTCGCCGCCTTCATTCGCGCCCGCTGAGCGGCGGCCATCGGCTACCGCTGCGTTCCTTCGCACCCCCCCTCTGTCCTGCCGGACATCTCCCCCGCAAGGGGGGAGATTGGATGTCATTTCTGCTTTTGCAAATCGCCAAATGTCGTAAGAAGAGCGCCGCAAACGAAGCTGCCGATCTCCCCCCTTGCGGGGGAGATGCCTGGCAAGGCAGAGGGGGGTGCTGTCCCGCCAACATCCGACATCTTCAGGTTTGCCTCAGCCCCCGAGATCCGCGTGGCGGTATGCGACGATCACCCTCAATACGTCTTCGCCCCGTTCACCATCAGCCAGACCACATAGAGCGACGTGGTGCCGGCGATATAGAGGCGGTTGCGCTTGGCGCCGCCGAACACGCAGTTGGCGACCACTTCCGGCACCTTGATCTTGCCGATCAGCGTGCCGTCAGGATCGTAGCAATGGACGCCGTCGGCGGCGCTCGTCCAGATGCGCCCGCTTTCGTCGAGCCGAAAACCGTCGAACAGGCCGGCCGTGCAGTCGGCGAAGACCTTGCCGCCCGAGATCTTCTTGCCGGCCTTGCCGACATTGAAGACGCGGATATGCGCCGGGTTCTTGGCGCCATGCGTTCGGCCCGTGTCGGCGATATAGAGCAGGCTTTCGTCGAGCGAGAAGGCGAGCCCGTTGGGCCTGACCATGTCGGTAATGACGGCGTCGATCTCGCCCGTGCCGGGATCGACCCGGTAGACATTGCAGGCGCCGATCTCGCTCTCGGCATGATCGCCTTCATAATCGCTGTCGATGCCGTAGGCCGGATCGGTGAACCAGATCGAACCGTCGGAGCGGACCACGACGTCGTTGGGCGAGTTGAGCCGCTTGCCGCGCCATTTGTCGGCGATGGTGATGATGGACCCGTCATGCTCGGTGCGGCTGACGCGCCGGCCCGAATGCTCGCAGGTGAGAAGCCGGCCCTCCCGGTCGACGGTGTTGCCGTTGGAATTGCCGGAGGGCTGGCGGAAGACGCTGACGCTGCCGTCGGTCTCGTCGTAGCGCAGCATGCGATTGTTGGGGATGTCGGACCAGACCAGGTAGCGGCCGGCGGCGAACCAGGCAGGGCCTTCCGCCCAGCGGCATCCGGTGAACAGCTTCTCCACCCGCTCATTGGCGTTGACCAGCCGCGAGAAACGCGGATCGAGAACTTCATAGTCGGCGGCCGTCATGCTTTTCCTCCCGGCATTCACGTGCGCATGAAGGACGCGCGACGCTGTGGGGCGATCAAGCCAGCCGGCGAGCAATCTGGCAAGATCGACGATGACACTTCACCCGTATCTTGTGTTTTGTCACGACGACCTGTGGGGCCGACATGCGGGTAACGGCCGGTTAACCGGCTATGCGCTGGTTGCAATGGTGCATTGCAACATCTTTCTTTTGCAATGCACCATTCCTATGTCATGCTCGCAATCGATCAAGGGAGGAACAAACCCGCCGCAGGAATGCGGCAGCAAAGGAACCTCGTCATGATCTTCGACAACATCGTCTCCCGCGCTCGCACCAACATCGCCAAGCGCCGCCAGTACAACCGTCTCGTCGCCGAAATTGAGAACCTGTCGAGCCGTGATCTCGCCGATCTGCGCGCCGACCGCTCCGAGATGCTCTACCAGATCCACAAGCAGATCTACGGCTGAGCCACCCGGCGCGAGGCCTGACGGCGCGGTGAGATTCAGGTCAGGCCGAGTCGAAAATGGTGGTTTCCGAGAACCGGAGCGGAGCGTACTCTAAAGTACGTGAGCACGCGCATGACCCCGAAAATCGAGAACGATTTTCGGAAAGGATCATGCGCAAAATCAAAAGTGCTACAGCGTCCTTTGCGCGTCCGAACGGACGCGCGGCGCTGTAGAAGCGCAGGAAGCCGCCATTTGCAGGCCGGCCTCACCTGAATATCAATGCGCCGTCAGCGCTTTCTCGATCTGCGGCAGCAGCAGATCCCTCGCCGATTCCGGCGTCAGCGGCCCGACATGCTTGTAGGCGATCTTGCCGTCCTTGCCGATGACGAAAGTCTCCGGCACGCCATAGACGCCCCAGTCGATCGCGGCTCGGCCGGCCGGATCGACCCCGATCGCCTGGTATGGATTGCCGAGATCGCCGAGGAAGCGGCGGGCGTTTTCCGGCTCGTCCTTGTAATTCAGCGCGGCAAGCGTGAAGCGCTTGTCCTCAGACAGCCCCAGCAGCACCGGATGCTCTTCCCGGCACGGCGCGCACCACGACGCGAAGACGTTGACCAGCGTCACCTTGCCGGCGAAGGCTTTCGAATCGAGGCCCGGCAGGCTCGTCCCCTCCAGCGGCGGCAGATTCGTCTGCGGCGCCGGCAAGCCGATCAGGGCCGAGGGAATTTCCGACTCGTCGCGGCCGGACAGGAGCTGTGAGAGAAACAGCCCCGCCAGGCCCAAGAAGACCAGCAGCGGCAAGAGCACGAACAGGCGGCGGCGCGGCGGCGACGGCATTTTCGTTTCGACGCTCACGGCTTCATCGTCCCGGCCTTGTCGGAGCGGCGCCGCACGCCGGAGGCTTCGAGCGCTGCAAGAT
>NZ_RZSL01000407.1:0-5697 GCF_003997355.1 Mesorhizobium sp. M1E.F.Ca.ET.041.01.1.1
CTCATGATCCGCTCCGGTGAGCTGGAGCATGGTGGTGTAGCGATAGCCATCTTGCCCGAACCGCTCGCCGCAGAATTCGAGGTCGAATCCGCCGACCGAGGCGATGACGGTCTCGCCGTCATGCCGTAGCTGGATCAGGGTGAGAATCTCCTTCATCAGCGCCCGGCCGGCCTCCTTGCGCTCGGCGTAAGACCTGTCGGTCACGCTCATGACGAAGGCCTCACCGGCGGTCGGCACGCGGCGCTCTACGTCCTTGCCGATTTCCGCGATACGGCGCGTCGAATGCTCGATGTCGCGCTCGGCGTCGCGGATCTGCCGGCGCACGGCATGCTGGTCGTCGATATGGGCGGCGCGCAGGCGCTCGAGCCGTGCGATGTCAGCCTCGAGACCGGCCTTCTGCATCAGACGCTGGTCACCGGATGCAATCGCCTTGGCCATGGCGAACTGGTTGGCCTGACCTTCGCCCAGATCTTCCAACCGGCGGATGGAAGTGTCGCCGGAGAGTGCCGCCGCGATAAAGCGGGCCTTGCGTTCGTTGTTCTGCCACATGGTGGCGTCGAGCGAGCCCTCCGTCGCGTAGGCGAAGATGTCGATTTCGTCGTGCTGGTTACCCTGTCGGACGATACGGCCCTCGCGCTGCACGATCTGCGAGGGCAGCCAGGGCACGTCGAGATGGTGCAGCGCCTTCAGGCGAAGCTGCGCATTGACGCCGGTTCCCATCGTCTCCGAGGAGCCGATGAGGAAGCGCACCTTGCCGGCTCTCACATCGCCGAACAGCCGCTGCTTGGCTTCCGATTTCTTGAAATCCTGCATGAAGGCGATCTCTGAGGCGGGAACGCCCAGGCCGATCAGCTCGTCGCGGATCCAGCGATAGGCGGAAAACCCCCGCGTCTTTTCGACATTGATCGTGCCGAGATCGGAAAAGATCATCTGCGCGGCGCCGGCTAGCTCGTAGGGTTTGCCGTCGGGACGGACATAGGCGCTGTCCGCCGTTTCCTTCCAGATGCGGAAGGCATTCGACACAAGAAGATTGAGCTTGTTGTCGGGCTCGTCGTCGTTGTCGGGATCGACCAGCCGCAGATCGATCGCGGCATGGCGGCCGTCGGTGATGACCGAGAGAAGAATATCGTCGCCGGGCTCCGGCGGCCGGTCGCGCATCTCGATCGCCTTGATGCGCTCGGCGAGCACCAGCTGGTAGCGCTTGAAGGCCGGCGTGGGCTTGGCCGTCAGGATCTGGCGGCGGCCGGTCGAGATCGCGGGCACCTTGACATAGTCACGCAGGTCCTGCGGCATCACGACATCGGCAAAGGAGCGGAACATTGCGATCAGCTCGGGGACGTTGACGAAGCTGGCGAAGCGCGTGACCGGCTTGTACTTGCCGGAGGGCTGAAGCTCGAGTTCGGTGGTCACGTCGCCGAAGGTCGAGGCCCAGGCGTCGAACTCGTGCAGGCCGCGCTCGGCGAGCGCGCCATGGCCGAGATAGCGCTGCACGGAAAACATCTCGCCAAGCGTGTTGGTAATCGGCGTGCCCGAAGCGAGCACCAGCGCCCTTCCCGGATTCTTGGTCTCGAGAAGCCGGCATTTCACATAGAGGTCCCAGGCGCGCTGCGAGCCATTGGGATCGACACCCTTGAGCGTCGACATGTTTGTGGCGAAGGACAGTTTCCGGAATTCCTGCGCCTCGTCGACGACGATCTGGTCGATGCCGATCTCGGAAATGGTGAGAAGATCATCCTTGCGTGTGGCAAGACCTTCGAGCCGCTCCTTCAGGCCCTCCTTCAAGCGTTCCAGCCGCTTGCGCGAGACGCGGTCGTCGCTCTCGACCTTGGTGAGCAGGCTCTCGTAGAGCTCAAGCTCGTCCTGGATCATCTGCTGTTCGAAGGCGGATGGCACACCGATGAAGCGGAATGCCGAATGCGTGATGATGATCGCATCCCAGTTGGCGGTCGCGGCGCGGGAGAGGAAGCGGTGCCGCTTGGCCAAGGAAAAATTCGTCTCGTCGGCAACGAGAACGCGGGCATTGGGATAGAGCGCGAGGAATTCTCTCGCCGCCTGCCCCAGGCAGTGGCCGGGAACGACCAGCATGGCCTTGGCGATCAGGCCCAGGCGCTTCTGCTCCATGATTGCGGCGGCGATCGTCATCGTCTTGCCGGCGCCAACGGCGTGGGCGAGATAGGTCGAGCCGGCCGAGACGATGCGCCAGATGCCGCGCTTCTGGTGCCCATAAAGCGAAAAGGCGCCAGAGGCGCCCGGAAGCCGCAGATGGTCGCCGTTAAATCTTCGCGGCACGATGTTGTTGAAACGGTCATTGTAGACACGCGCCAGGCGGTCGGTGCGATCGGGATCGGACCAGACCCAGTTCTGGAAAGCGGTCTTGATCTTCTGCAGCTTCTCTTTTGCCGCTTCCGTGTCGACGACATTGAGAACGCGGCGCTCGGTCTGGCCGTCCCGGATGGTGTCGAATATGTGAGGGACGCGGCTGTTCAGCGCATCGGCCAGCAGTTCGCCGGCGTGGCGGCGCTCGGTGCCCCATTCCGATGTTCCGGCGGCAATCCACCCAAGCTGACGGGCCTCGACGGTCCATGAGGCAAGTTCGGGCATGTGATGGATCTTTATCTCCGCACCCATGCTCTCCTTGACGAAGGCAACGACATCGGTGGCCGGAATCCACGGCGCCCCGAGTCGCGCTGTAATGTCGGAGGGGCTGAGATCGGCGGGCTGCACCTCCCTGAGCGCCGCGACATTGCGTTGATAGCCGGGATCGAGCGATGCCGCGGCCTCGGCGGTCTTCAGCCTGTCGCGCACCGCGCCCGACAGATAGGCATCCGCCGTCTGCCAGGACCCGTCGGCCGGATTGCGGAAAATGGCGCTGCCGAGTTCGGCGACGACAGTGTCGGTATCGGAATGCAAAAGCTCGGCGATGTGGTCGAGGTCGACGCCGCCGCGTTCGTTGAGAACCACGGCGAGCGCGTCCGCGGCAGAGCTTATGAGCGGCGGCGATGGCGGCGCGATTACGCGCTCTGTGAAGATCGGGCCGGGCCGCGCGGTGTCGGATTCGAGATCATAGTCCTCGATCGAGGCGACGAGCCAGCAATCGGGGTCATCCACAAACGGCTGCAGGTTCGGACGGCGATGCGTCTCGCGCACCTCACCGGTTTCCTCATCCTCGGTGGTCGAGACGACGGTGGTGTTGATCGGGCCGAAATCCCTGACAAAGCTCGACCAGGCGACGCGCAGGGCGACCTGCGCTTGCCGAAACGGTCGGTCGAGCTCTTGGCACCTCAGCACCGCGCGCACGGCATCGCGGATGGGGACCAGCTTCTGGATGATCCGGACATGTTTTTGCGGGATGCCGTCGCCGGCGCGGCCCTTGCGGATGCTGACCGTGACCGACACGCCATCGACGACTTGCATTAGCCCATGACGGTGGTCGACGACGAAGCTGCCTTCGCGGACATGGCGGTCGGACCGCTTGCCGTCGGCCGGCGCGTCGTCGTCCTCGCCGTCGCGGTCGATCGCCTCCGGCTCGCCATCATAGAGCGATTGCGGCAGCAGCGAGATTGTGGCCGTCAGAGCTTCGTTGAGATCGCCGGCGGGGCGCGGCAGGCAGGTATAGGTCTTATCGGGACCATAGATGCCGCGCCTCAGCGCGTGGGCGCCGAGTACGAAGTCCGGATGCCGCGCGAACCAGCGATTGACGCGGATGGCGCCCTCCTCTTGCGTCGCCGGCCGGACTTCCTCCAGATCGAGCCAAGCGATATCGCCTTCGGGCTCGCCAGCCTTGCGCTTGCGGAAGAACAGGATGTCGACGACGACGTCTGTTCCGGCATCGGCGCGAAAGCTGCCCTCGGGCAGGCGCAAGGCGGCGATCAGGTCGGCCGATTTGGCGATCTGCTTCCGGCACATGCTGTCGGCCTTGTCCAAGGTGCCGTGGCTGGTCACGAAGGCGGCGAGGCCGCCCGGCTTGAGCAATCCAAGCGCCTTGACGATGAAATAGTCGTGGAGGCGCAGGCCGAGCGATCGGTAGGCAGGATCGGAGCGCACGGTGCGTACCGAAAAGGGCGGGTTGCCGATGGCGAGGTCGAAGGAAGCCGGCAAGTCGGTGCGGGCGAAGTCGGCATTGACGATGCGCGCCCGCGGCTGCAGCAGCCGGGCGATGCGCGCCGTGACGGGATCGAGCTCGACGCCGGTGATATGGGAACGGTCACGCAGCTCGGCCGGCATCAAAGCCGCAAAGAGTCCCGTGCCGATGCCGGGCTCGAGGATGCGGCCGCCGCGCCAGCCAAGTCGCAGCAGGCCCGCCCAGATTGCCCTGACAATGAACGCCGGCGTGAAATGCGCATATTGCGTGCAGCGGGCGAGCGAAGCGTAGTCAACCTCGCCGACGGTATCTTCCAGTTGGGCGCCGATCTCCTGCCAGCCGTCGCGAAACTCGATCTCGCCAGGGCGGCGAAAGACGCCATTGGCGAGCTCGGTTGCGCCGAAGCCGGTGAACCGGATCAGCCTTTGCTGTTCGTCGCGCGTGGCCGTCCTCTGCGCGGCCTCGATCTCGGCCGAAAGCCTGATCGCCGCGATGTTGTCGCGGGCCCGCTCCTTCCAGCCGCGGGCAAGTCCACGCTCGCCAATGAGGTGAAAGTTTGCACCCGGTCCCCGCCGGTCCCGGGCCGGCGGGCGGACAGCGGTCGCAACCGGCAAGGCCGGCGCGACGGCAGGTAGCGATCGATCGGCATCGTGGTGCGGATCGGCGTTGAATCCCGTCGAAAAAGCGGTCACGCCGAGGCCGAGGCCGGATGAGGTGTTGCCGAAGAGGTCGATGGTGAAGGGGTCGTCATGCGCCATTGGAAAGGCTCCTGTACTCAAAGGCGCGCGCGAAACGTCCGGCCGAACAGGTCGGCCGGGCGAAGGCGGCGCGGTTTTTTGGGAAGTCAGCGAGTGATCAGCGAGAGCGCGATTTCGGCCTCGGTGAGCGCGATGGTGAGATGTGTTGCGCGCCGATGGCGGTCAAAGAGCGGGACAAGCCGCTCGGCGTCGATGAACTCGATGCCGTCATCGGCCCCGAAATGCCGGCGCTTGTAGTCCCACCAGTCGGGATGGCCGTCCGGGTGGCATTGCTCCGAATAGACGACGAGGGCGTGGGCGCCCTGGGCGAGCTTGCCGTTAGACATGATGTAGACGCCCTGGTCGCCAACGAACCAGACGCCGGGCTTCTCGCCCTCGCCGGGTCTTGTGCCGTAATAAGGGTTGCGAAACCCGCCGTTGGCCGCCGCATCGGCAATGCCTTGGTCGATCACCTTGCGGACCGCCACAATCGGAAATGTGAACATCGTCCCCACCTCATGCCGCGACGTCGGTGGGCAAGTGCCTGAGATGCACGGGCAGCTTGGCGGCGATCTCCGCGTCGCTCAGATCGTGGAGCAGCTTGAGCACGGTGCGTCCGCGGTCATAGACGAGCAGAGTGCGCTTGCCGCGCAACTCGGGCAGCCAGCAATCGCCGGCGTAGCCGCGATAGTCGTCATGCGTGCTCGACCAGATATGCTCGAGGCGCTCCTCATGCGTCATCGCCTTAACCGGCCAGGACTCGCGCTCCACGATCGCGGCCCGCATGCGCTCGGGCGAACCCTTGTCGCAAAGATCGCAGTAGCTGTGGAAGTAGCGGACGCGGCCCTCGATGCTGAGCCGGAAAAACACGCTGGTCTG
>NZ_RZSL01000408.1:0-5694 GCF_003997355.1 Mesorhizobium sp. M1E.F.Ca.ET.041.01.1.1
GCCCTATCTCTTCTCCAACACGCTGATGCCGGCGATCGCCGGCATCAGCGTGTTGGAGAAGAGATAGGGCCGCGAGCGCTGGCGCAGCCAATCGACCACCTGGCTTTTGCCCGAGGTGTAGCCGCCGGAAGCACCGCCCAGCGCCTTGCCGAGCGTGCCGGTGATGATGTCCACCCTGCCCTCGACGCCGCAATGCTCGGCCGAGCCGCGGCCGTTTTTGCCGACGAAGCCGACCGCGTGGCTGTCGTCGACCATGACCATGGCGTCGTATTTCTCGGCGAGGTCGCACACACCCCCGAGATTGGCGATGATGCCGTCCATCGAGAACACGCCGTCGGTGGCAATCAGCCGGAAGCGGCATTCCTTCGCCTCCTTCAGCCGCGCTTCGAGATCGGCCATGTCGTTGTTGGCGTAGCGGAAGCGCTTGGCCTTGGACAACCGCACCCCATCGATGATCGAGGCGTGGTTCAGCGCGTCCGAAATGACGGCGTCCTCCTCGCCCAGCAGCGTCTCGAACAGGCCGCCATTGGCGTCGAAGCAGGAGCCGTAGAGGATTGTGTCCTCCATGCCTAGGAAGGACGAGATCGTCGCTTCGAGCTCTTTGTGCTCCTCCTGCGTGCCGCAGATGAAGCGCACCGAGGCCATGCCGTAGCCGTAACGGTCGAGCGCCCGCTTCGCCGCCTCGCGCAACTCGGGACTGTCGGCGAGGCCCAGATAATTGTTGGCGCAGAAATTCAGCACCTTCTGGCCTGCAACCTCGATCTCGGCCGACTGCATCGAGGATATGACCCGCTCTGACTTGTAGAGCCCGGCCGATTTCAGGCCCTGAAGCTCGTTGTCGATGTGGGAGAGAAACGCTGCGCTCATGGTCTGGCCCTGTTCATTTGACGCGGACTGTCGCGCTACGCGGCCGAAAAATCCATCGCAAAAACGACCGCTTCGGTGTCGTTGCGAAAGCCTTCCGGCCACGGCGGAGCAACGATGCGCTCAAATGCCGACAACGCTTGAAAGGACGCGATAACCATCTTGTCAGCTTTGTCACGCCGCCGGGATAAGCGCCGCGCCTGCTTGCCGAGCTGTTAACCCTTTCACGTCAAGGCTCTTCCCGCCACGAATCCATGGCAGGAATCCGTCGACCGGAGGGGTCACCGAGTTATGTCGCAGCAGCCAGTGCAGAGCGTTTCGCGCAAGCTGATTCTGCTGATCAAGAGCGGCTACTGGCTGGCGCTCATGATCATCGCCGCCATGGTGATGGCGTCCTTCATCCTTCTGCAGCAGCTAATGGCGCAACAGCAGCACAATGACGCGCTGCTCGACATCGTCTCGACGCAGAAGGCGCTGTCGCAGCGCATCGTCTTCCTGGCGGGCGCCACGGGTGCCGCCTCACGCGACAAGCAGGCGGCGCTCGTCACCGCGCTCAAGCTGGCGACGGCCGAGTTCGAGACGAACTATGACCTGCTGCTAAAGGAGACCGGCGCCGATCCGCTGTCGCCGGCGCGCAACGATCCGAAATCGATCGAATATGTGCTGTTCAGCAAGCCGTTCCACCTCGACTATTTCTCGGTCGGCCTGATTGCCAACGGCGAACGGCTGGCCTCGTCCTTCGGATCCCAGCTCGGCATGCAAAGCGAGGGCTACAAGGGCGGCGGCGAACGCGCCGGCCTCGACGCCTCCGTCGCCAATGCGACCTTGTCCGGCTATGCCGCGCTCGGCCAGCGCATCAGCGCCTTTGCCAACGAGCGGTCGGACGAGATGCTCGACCTTCACCGCACGCTGTTCTTTGCCACCATCGGCGTCATCGTGCTGGTGGCGCTGTTCATCTTCCGGCCGATGTCGAAGGCCATCCTGCGCAAGACGCACGAGCTGGTCGATGCCCGCAATTCCATGGCCTTCATCGCCGTGCATGACGGCTTGACCGGCCTGCACAACCGCACCTTCCTCACCGATCATTTCGACACGCTGATCAAGGGCGCGCATCGCCGCCGCGAGCGCCTGGCGGTGATCCAGTTCGACCTCGACCGCTTCAAGCAGATCAACGACACGCTGGGGCACGCAGCCGGCGACTATGTGCTTGTCGTCACCGCGCAGCGCATGCGCGATTCCTGCCGCGCATCGGATCTTTGCGCCCGTCTCGGCGGCGACGAGTTCGTGATGATCCTCAACGGCGCCGGCTCCACCGAGGACATCCATGCGCTGGCCAAGCGTATCCTCGGCGAAATCAACGAGCCGATCACCTTCCAGGGCACAACCATCATGCCCGGCGCCAGCGCCGGCATCGCCGTCTACCCGATCGATGCCGAGAATGCGCAGGACCTGCTCGTCCATGCCGATCTCGCGCTCTATTCGGCCAAGAAGCTCGGCGGCGGAAGCTTCTCCTTCTTCTCCGAGGAGCTTCGGCGCGAGCTCGACTACCGCAAGCAGCTCGAGCAGGACATCCGTACCGCGATCGCCGAAAAAACCTTCGAGGTCTATTTCCAGCCACAGGTGTCGCTCACCAGCGGCAAGATCAGCGGCATCGAGGCGCTGGTGCGCTGGAAGCATGCCGCACGCGGCATGATCTCGCCCGGCGAGTTCATCCCCGTCGCCGAAAAATGCGGCTTCATGCCCGATATCGGCCGTATCGTCATCACCAAGGCAATCAACGAAGCTGCCGAATGGGACCGCGCCGGCATCGATTTCGGACGCATCGCCGTCAACGTCTCGGGCACCGAGCTGCGCGAGCCGGATTTCGACAAGTTCCTGTTCGAGACACTGGAGCGGGCCGGGCTCGCGCCGCAGAAGCTGTCGCTGGAAATCGTCGAATCCGTCATCCTCGACGACGAAAAGACCGGCATCGCCGCCAAGCTCAGGCACATCCGCGCCGCCGGCGTGCATCTCGAGCTCGACGATTTCGGCACCGGCTATGCGTCGCTCAGCCACGTCAATCCGAACGAGATCGACCGGTTGAAGATCGACCGCCGCTTCGTGCAGAACATCAACGAGAACGGCGACAACACCAAGATCGTGCGCGCCATCACCGAGCTTGCCCGCGGGCTTGGCATCTCGATCGTCGCCGAGGGCGCGGAAACCGAGGCCGAGCTCGACTCGCTTATGGCGATCGGCTGCGACCAGGTGCAGGGCTATTCGATCGCCTTCCCGATGCCGCAGGACAAGGCGCGCGAATGGCTGATGGCGCGCAGCCCGAAGAAGGCGAAGCTCAAGGTGCTGCAAGGCAGCCTGGCATAGCTCGATCGACCGGCAAGCTTGACAAGCTTGGACAGGCATGGCGGCCTGCCGCGATTGCAACCGGAACTTGCGGATGCCGCTTCGACTTCTTGTACTGACGCTGTTGCTGGTGGCGTGTCCTGCGCTTGCCGCCGACCGGACCATCTATCTCACCTTCGACGACGGTCCGCTGAACGGCACAGCCAATATCCTCGACGTGCTGCAGGCCGAGCAGGTGCCGGCGACACTGTTCATGGTCGGCATGCATGCCGAAGCCAATGCGGCCAACCGGGCGCTGCTGCAGCGGGCGAAATCGATGCCCTTGGTGACGATCGGCAATCACAGCTACAGCCATGCCTACAACCACTACCGGCATTTCTACGGCGACACCGAGGGCGTGGTCGCGGACATGCTGAGGGCCAATGCCGTGCTTGGCCTGAAGCCCGCCGTGCGCGCGCGGCTGCCGGGGCGCGACGTGTTCCGGCTGCCGTCGATGTCGAAAGACGACAACTCGCTTGGGCTGGCGCAGGCCGGCCGCGAGGACCCGGACTACGAGTTCGTCGCCGCGTCAGGATTCTGGCTCTATGGCTGGGATCATGAATGGGTGCATGAAGACAGCGGCAAGCCGGTGCAGAGCGTCGACCATCTGGTGAGCGAGATCGATCATCTGTTCGGCTACGGCCATTTCGTCAAACCGGGCAGACTGATCCTGTTGATGCATGACGAGATGTTCCAGGACGCCTTCGACGGCAAGGCGAAGCTCACCGCGCTGATCGCGGCGCTCAGGCTGCGCCACTACGCCTTCGGCGCCATCGCGACCTACGACTGAGGCGGTTTAATCCCCGACATTCCCACGGAGTGCTGCAAGCACTTCCGCGAATTCGGCCAGCCTCTCATCGGCAATTCCGCTCCGTAACCGCTTGTCGAAGGCGAGCGCGGCCATCCGCAATCTCTCGAACAGCGCTTCGCCGGCTTCAGTCAGGGCCACCTGGTGGACCCTGCGGTTTCCTGGATCGCGGCGGCGCGTCAGCAACCCTTGCGCCTCCATGGCGTTGAGATGATGGGTCAGCGTCGCGCCCTGGATGCCGATCATGCCGGCAAGCTCGCGCTGGTTGGCGAGTTCCTTCGACTTGACCGAGAGCAAGGTCAGCCAGACCGGCAGCGTGCCGCCGGCGTCGACCAGGGCGGCGTCGAAGGCCTGCGCCACCACCTTGGACGTGCGGGCGAGATTCATGCCGACTGGCGGGCGATCAAACGGCGTCATGGCCGGACACTAAAACAAGCAATGGATTGGCGAAATACTGCACGATGCATTGACATCTAACCATTAGATATCTAATTTTGTCTTATTCATGGTGCCGCCGGAACCAACCGACCGGCACTGCGACACGCCGGCGGCGGGCGAACGAGAGGAATGCGGTCATGCAATATGTCTACATCGTCGTCATCGGCCTGCATGTCATGGCCGGCGTGTTCTGGGCCGGCACGACCATAGCGGTCGCCCGCGATCCCGATATTCGAGCGGAACGGTTCTTCCGACCGCAAATGGGGGCGGCCGGTTTGGTTTTCCTGACCGGCATATTGCTTTGGTATTTTTTCCATGAAGGTGTCTTCGGCTCGATGGAAAAGGTGCTGGCGCTCGGTATCGTGACGGCGCTGATCGCCGCAGGCGTGCAAGGCGCGCTGGTCGGCTCCGCCAGCAGGCAGCTGGCCGCGGCCGATGCGGCGACGCAAACCCAGTTGCGCGCGAAAATGACCAGAGGCGAACGCATCGCCGGCGGGCTGCTGGTCATCACCGTGCTTTGCATGGCGACCGCCAGGATGTTTTGAGTATCGCACGACGCCGGCATCAGGCCGGCGTCATGCGCGGCGCGCAACGGACCGAAGCGGCAGGTGGCTCTCCTTGCTAGGTCGGTTGCGCGCCACCGATTGAGCATGATCTTCTCCGAACCGGAGGTTGGGATCACGCTCCATGCCTCAGATTCGGATCCCGAACCTGATCCCGTCATAGATGGCTGCATGGATGTTTCGCGAGGCGACCGCGTCGCCGATGCGAAATACGACGAAGCCGCCTTCCGGATTGCGTGACGGAAAGATGTCGCCGCCGCTCACCAGCCGCTCGTAATCGACCGCGCCGCCATTCCTCGACAGCGGCTTCAGCGATAAATAGAGATCGTCGAGCGGCGCCGTGCCATGCTCGACCACCACCTGGTCGACCCGCCGCTCGCCGCGCCAGCCATCAGCGAAGTCCGAGGCCAACTCGGCAATGAGCTGGTTGCCCTCGCGCCGCACCGAGCGCAGACGGGTGTTGATGGTGACGGTGACGCCTTTCTCGTGGAAGGCGCGCATATAGGGAACGTGGTTCAAGCCGCCCATTTCCGGCGCGAAGAAGCGCTCCGGCGAGACCAGCTCCAGCTTCGCGCCGCTGTTGGCGATCAACTCCGCCGCGCCCATCCCCTGATGACCGCCATTGTCGTCATAGAGCAGCAC
>NZ_RZSL01000409.1:0-5643 GCF_003997355.1 Mesorhizobium sp. M1E.F.Ca.ET.041.01.1.1
TGTCGCCCTCCGATCGGCCCTATCTGCCGTTCCAGCAATGGGCGATGCGGGCGGAGGGCTTGAAGCCTTCGCCGCTCGGTATCCTCATGCATCCCAAATACGGGCTCTGGCATGCCTATCGCGGCGCGCTGCTGTTCGCGGCCGAGATTTTCCTCCCTGAACCTCACAAAACGATTCATCTTTGCGACACATGCGCCGAAAAACCCTGCATGAAATCCTGTCCGGTCGACGCCTATTCCGGGCAGGGCTTTGCCCATGATGCCTGCCTCGGCCATGTGCGCGGCCCTCGCGGTGAGCCCTGCCGGAGCGGCGGCTGCCTCGACCGCAACGCCTGTCCCTACGGCGCGAGCTTTCGCTATCCGCCCGAGGTGCAAGCCTTTCATATGGCAGCCTTCGCACGCTAACTGCGCGACCTGACAAGACCTTCCACAGACTGTGCGTGATCCGTCAGATCTCAGGGTTTCCGGCCGAAAGCCAGCCCTGCTGCATGAAAGAGCCCCATCAGCAGGGCCCCGATGAAACCCGAGACCAGTGTGACAACGGGATGGTTTGCGCTGTCGATCTGATATGCAAAGAGGGTTGCCACGACGAAGCTTGCCCAGCCGGCGATCACGTTGGGGATAGCTGAGTTGCCGAAGACGCGTGGATAGGAGCCGCCGGTTATCCCGCTCACGAAATGCGGGACGCCATTGGCGCCGAAAACACCGACGAGAAAAGCAAGTAGTGCCGTCGGCCACATACGGGCTTCGTCCTCCGGCCAAGTTGAAACGTGCTGCTCGCCGCAGACCAGCCCAGGCTGGCAAGGCTGCCGACATTGCGGACAGGGCAAGCCTAAGGCAAGCCCGATACGCATTTGTGAACGCAACCGACCCGCCATCGACTTGCCCATGCTTGCGACACGGATATGTATCGCCCGGCATCAAAAACGGAACGGGCCATGGCGAAGCGCGACATTGAAATCACCACCGGAGACGGCAAGGCAAAAGCGAGCCTTTTCCGACCATCCACCAAGGCCGGCGCCGGTGTCATCCTCTACATGGATGCGTTCGGGCCGCGCCCGGCACTCGATGAGGTGGCGGAGCGGCTTGCCGGGCAGGGCTATGCAGTCTTAGTGCCTGACCTCTTTTATCGCAAAGCACCCTACGGTCCGTTCGATGCCAAGACCGCCTTCACGGTGGAGGAAACCAAGACCAAGTTGATGGCGCTGGTGACCGGCACCACGCAGGAGATGACAATTCGCGACAGCGCTGCCTTCCTCGGCGCGCTCATCTCCCAAGGCATCAATGGGCCGGTGGGCGTCGTCGGCTATTGCATGGGCGGCGCGCGGGCGCTTAACGCGGCGGCGGCCTATCCCGACCGCATCGTCGCGGCGGCGAGCTTCCACGGCGGCAATCTCGCAAGCGATGCGCCCGACAGCCCATACCGCAAGGCAGCCTCGATCAAGGCGCGCATCTATGTCGGCACCGCCGGCGTCGACCGCAGCTTCCCGCCGGAACAGTCGGCGCGGCTGGCGGAGGCGCTCAGGGTGGCCGAAGTCGACCACGTCATCGAGAACTATGTCGGTGTCGGCCATGGCTGGTGCATCAAGGACCACAGTGTCTATGACGAGGCCGGCGCGGAGAGGCACTGGAAGCGGCTGACGACATTCTTTGGCGAAACACTGGGCTGAGCGCCTCTTACACCGGCAGTGCTGCCCTCATCCGCCTTCGGGCACCTTCTTCCCGTTCACGGGGAGAAGGCAGGTCGCGCCGCAAAAAATTCTTCCATAACCCCAAGGAATCGCCATTAGCCTTCGTCCAACGGGCAAATGACGGCGATGATGCTGGACGACAGCGAAGCCTCCGATGCCGAACTGATCGGGCGGGCGAGGGGCGGAGACAGGGGGGCTTTCGGCAAACTGCTCGAAAGGCACTATGGCTTCGTCTATCGCGCCGCCTATCGCTGGTGCGGCCGGAAGGCCGACGCCGAGGACATCGCCCAGGACGTCTGCGTGCGGCTCGGCCGGGCGATCCGCGATTATCAGGGCAGCGGCGCTTTCACGACCTGGCTCTACGCCATGACGCTGAACGCGGCGCGCGACATGATGCGCAAGCGGGCGCGCGACACCGCCAAGACCGAGGCTTACGGCACTTATGCACTGATTTCGGGAGAGGGCTCGGCGGAAGGCCAGGACCCGGCCGAGGCGCTGTGGGCGGCGGTGCGGATGCTGCCGGACAAGCAGCGCGACGCGGTGCTGCTGGTCTACGGCGAAGGCCTCAATCACGCGGCTGCGGCCGAGGTGATGGCGATCTCGGAGACGACGGTTTCCTGGCACATCCATGAAGCGAAGAAACGGCTGAAGGTGCTCATGCGTTCAGTCGGGGAAGTGTGACCATGGTCGACGACAACGAACTCGAAAGGCTGCGCGACCTCGCAGTGCCAGCGCCCGACGGCGAAGCGAAAACTCGCGCTTTGGCTGCCGCGATGCGCGCCTTCGACATGGAAAATATTTCGACGGCCACCCAAGGAACATCTGCAGGTCTTCGTCTCACGGAGCGAGCACAAATGCTCTGGAGAGAGATCATGCAACGGAAACTCATTGCCACGCCGGCCATCACCGCGCTGGTTGCGCTGCCTATCGCCGGCTATGCCGCTTTTGAGATGTTGAGGGAGCAGCCACCAGTCATCGGCGGCAACGAAGGTAAGGTGACCGAGACGGTGGCCGACAAGCCGGTGGCGCAGAAGCCTGCGAGCAATGGGCTGGCGACCAACGAACCGCTGGCGGCCGTGCCCGCCAAGGAGAAGAAGACCGACGCCGATAGCGAGGATCGCCTCAAGGATGAGGCGCAGATCGCGCCGGCGGCACCGAAGCCGGCCACGGAAGTCGACAGCCTGGTCAAGCAGGAGATGGCGCCCGACGCGTTGCCCGCTCCGGCGCCGGCAGAAAGCGGCCAACTTGCGTCCGGCGGACGCGCGAACGCTCAACCGCCCGTGGCCGCGATGCGGTCCGCACAGGCGCCTGCCGGCGCGGTCGCCGATTCCAAGCTGATGGCGCAGCCCGCGCCGATGCCGGCCGACCAGATGCAGCCGCAGGAGGAAAACCGCGACCGTATCGAGACCTTCAAGACCAATCCGGTGCACGAAACGGCGCAGGATCCGGTCTCGACCTTCTCGATCGACGTCGACACCGCCTCCTATTCCTTCGTGCGGCGCTCGCTGAAAGAAGGCACTCTGCCTGACCCCGATACGGTCCGGGTCGAGGAAATGATCAACTACTTCCCCTATGACTGGAAGGGGCCGGACTCGGCCGCGACGCCGTTCAACTCGACCGTCACCGTCATGCCGACGCCGTGGAACGAGCACACCAAGCTCATGCATGTCGCCATCAAGGGCTTCGACCTGAAGCCGGCCGAGCAGCCCAAGGCCAATCTGGTGTTCCTGATCGACGTGTCGGGCTCGATGGACGAGCCGGACAAGCTGCCGCTGCTCAAATCAGCCTTCCGGCTGCTGGTCAGCAAGCTCAAGGCCGACGACACCGTCTCGATCGTCACCTATGCCGGCAATGCCGGCACGGTGCTGATGCCGACCAAGGCGGCGGAAAAGCAGAAGATCCTTTCGGCCATCGACAATCTCGAGCCCGGCGGCTCGACGGCCGGCGAGGCGGGCATCCGGGAGGCCTACAAGCTTGCCGAGCAGTCCTTCGTCAAGGACGGCATCAACCGGGTGATGCTCGCCACCGACGGCGACTTCAATGTCGGCCAGACCGATGACGACGACCTCAAGCAGCTGATCGAGAAGGAGCGCAAGACCGGCGTCTTCCTGTCAGTGTTCGGTTTTGGACGCGGCAATCTGAACGACCAGATGATGCAGACCATCGCCCAGAACGGCAACGGCACGGCCGCCTATATCGACACGCTGGCCGAAGCCGAGAAGGTGCTGGTCGAGGACGCATCCTCGACGCTGTTCACCATCGCCAAGGACGTCAAGATCCAGGTCGAGTTCAACCCGGCCAAGGTCTCGGAATACCGCCTGGTCGGCTATGAGACGCGCGCCTTGAAGCGCGAGGACTTCAACAACGACCGCGTCGATGCCGGCGAGATCGGCTCCGGCCATTCGGTGACGGCGATCTACGAGATCACGCCCAAGGGCAGCGGCGCGGAACAGGTCGATCCGCTCCGCTACGGCCAGGCGAAAGTCGACAATGGCGGCATTGCCAATGCGGACGAATATGCCTTCGTCAAGATCCGCTACAAGCTGCCGAACGAAGACGTCTCCAAGCTGATCACCACGCCGGTGACCGCGGCCAATGAGGTGCCGTCCTTCGACGAGGCAGGAAGCGACCAGCGCTTCTCTGTCGCGGTGGCCGCCTTCGGACAGAAGCTGCGCGACGAGGATCAGACGGCGAATTTCGGCTACGACCGGATCCTGGAGATCGCCAACGCCGCCCGCGGCGCCGATCCGTTCGGCTACAGAGCCGAATTCCTGTCGCTGGTGCGCCTGGCGTCGTCACTGGGGGGTAACAAATAGGGTGTCGTGAAGATCGGGAACGCCGGCAGAGAAACACCCCGCCGGCCTTCGCGCCGATCGTTAAATTGCGCGGCTTTTCCGGAACCTCGTCGCAATGAGATTCTGTTAGTCAAAGCTGATAGAGGACTTCGAGGGGCTGGAATTGCATATTACCGGGAACGTCACATCGGCGGCGGGCAACCTCCAGGCTCGAGAACCATCCGGCCCGTCGGCGGAATCCTCGCGCATCAGAAGCGATGTCGACGCAGCCCGCAACACGGCGCTCTCCGCGCTGAACAACGACCGCTTCCGCGTGATGCTGGAGCAGATCAGCGACCCGCGCGCGTCCAGCGCCTTGATGACGATGGGTGTCGACAGCGGAGGCGGCGCCGCTACCGACCTCAATACGGCGCTGTCGCGCTACGCCGAAAACAGCGACTGAAGCAGGGCGGTTTTCAGGCGCGGCTGCGCCGCCGCTCGCGGCGGCCTTCGCCGGCCTCGGCCGAACCGGCCGAAGCAAGCTTGTTGCGCATCGGGCCGATGCGCTCGACGATCGTCTCGACGGTCGGGCGCGATGACTTGGTGTGAGCGTCGAGCGCCTTGCGCATGGCGGCAAGATGAGCGAACGAGGTGCCGCAGCAGCCGCCGACGATTTTTGCGCCGGCATCGACGGCCAGCCTGACATAGTCGGCCATCAACTCGGGCGTGCCGGAATAGTGGATCTCGCTGCCGCGGAATTCCGGAATGCCGCAATTGCCCTTGACGATCACGGTGGCCTCCGGTTTCGCCTCGGTCATGTCGAGCAGCGAGGCCAGGATGTCGGCCGCGCCGACGCCGCAATTGGCGCCGACGCCGAGCGGGGCCTGCGACAGACCGTCGGCGACGCCATGGATGTCCTTCGGCAACAGCCCCATCATGGTGCGGCCGGCGGTGTCGAAGGAACCGGTGTAGGTATAGGGCAGGCCGACGCGGATCGCGGCTTCCGCCGCGGCGCGGATCTCGTCCGGCGCCGACATGGTCTCGATCCAGGCGACTTCGGCGCCGCCGGCCTTGAGGCCTTCGATCTGCTCGGCAAAGGCATCGACGGCATCTTCGTAGGTCATGGCGCCGAGCGGCACCAGCAGCTCCCCCGTCGGACCGACGGAGCCGGCGACGATA
>NZ_RZSL01000040.1:0-21620 GCF_003997355.1 Mesorhizobium sp. M1E.F.Ca.ET.041.01.1.1
GCCTTCGACATTCCGGCCTCGACCGCCAAGCAGGTCGTGGAAGACCTGATGAAGAACGGCTCGGTGCAGCGCGGCTGGCTCGGCGTCGAGATCCAGCCGGTCACCTCCGACATCGCCGAGTCGCTCGGCCTGAAGTCCGACAAGGGCGCGCTGGTTTCGAGTGCCCAGGACGCCGGTCCCGGCAAGAAGGCAGGCATCGTCGCCGGTGACGTCATCACCCAAGTCGATGGCAAGGATGTCGCCTCGCCGAAGGAACTCGCCCGCATGATCGGTGCTTACGCGCCGGGCAAGTCGGTCGACGTCACCGTCTGGCGCAACGGCAAGGACGAGACGGTAAAGGTCGATCTCGGCACGCTGCCCTCGAGCGACAAGCAGGCCTCGAACGAGGACAGCAGCAAGCAGTCGGCGCCCGCTGCCAAGGCCGACACGCTTGCCGATCTCGGCCTCACCGTGACCAAGTCGGAAAACGGCAAGGGCCTGGTGGTGACCGATGTCGATCCGGACAGCGATGCGGCCGACCGCGGCATCCAGCCCGGCGACGTCATCACCTCGATCAACTCGGCCGAGGTCAACACCACCGACGACGTCTCCAAGGCGATGACGGATGCCGCCAAGGCGGGCCGCAAGGCCGTGCTGATGCAGATCACCCGCGACGACTCGAACCGCTTCGTCGCGCTGCCGGTCGGCAAGGGCTGATCGCCAACGGTCAACGACTTTTCCCTGCGACGGTATCAACACCCCCGACCCGCCGCCGGGAAAACATGGGGCCGAGCACGTCAGTCAGTCACCGTGTTTCGCTCCTGGCGGCAGTGGGTTTCCCATCACCCGCTGCCGCTTTAACTTGAAGGCAAGAGCCCATGGCTGCCCCTCAATCTTCCGCTGAAATCGCGTATAACGGCTCCATGAAGATTCTCGTCATGGAAGACGATCGCGAGGCGGCGGACTATATGCAGAAAGCTTTCGCCGAGGCGGGCCATACCGCCCACGTTGCCGGCGATGGCGAGACTGGTTTCGCGCTGGCCGATGCCGGTGACTATGACGTGATGGTTGTCGACCGCATGATGCCGCGCCGCGACGGTCTTTCGGTGATCGCGGCGCTCCGCTCGCGTGGCAACACCACGCCGGTGCTGATCCTGTCGGCGCTGGGCGAGGTCGACGACCGTGTTACCGGCCTCCGCGCCGGCGGCGACGACTATCTGACAAAACCCTATGCCTTTTCCGAACTGCTCGCCCGCGTCGAGGTGCTCAACCGCCGCGCCAGCGCGCGTGAGTCCGAGACCGTCTACCGTGTCGGCGATCTCGAGCTCGACCGCCTGTCGCATTCGGTCAGGCGCGCCGGCCGCGAGATCACGCTGCAGCCGCGCGAGTTCCGCCTTCTTGAATATCTGATGCGCCATGCCGGCCAGGTGGTGACGCGCACCATGCTGCTGGAAAATGTCTGGGACTATCATTTCGATCCGCAGACCAACGTCATCGACGTTCACGTCTCGCGCCTGCGCGGCAAGATCGAAAAGGGCTTCGACAAGCCGATCCTGCACACGATCCGCGGCGCCGGCTACATGCTGAAAGGTGGCTAAAGCCGATCATGGCTCTCTCCCTGCCGGCCATCATGAAGACGACGGCGGCCCGGCTTTCGGCGCTTTACTTCCTGCTTTTCGCGCTCTGCGCCGTGCTGCTGGTCTTCTACATGACCTCGCTGTCGGCGAGCATGCTGACCGGGCAGACCAAGGATACCATCAACGACGAGGTGCTGGGCCTCGCTCGCGCCTACCAGCGCGGCGGCCTGCCGGTGCTGGTGCGCGTGGTCGAGGCGCGCTCCCGCCAGCCCGGCGCCAATCTCTACCTGATCGCCGACGCCAACGGCCAGATCCTGACCGGCAACGTGCAGAGCCTGGAGCCGGGGGTCATCGAGACCGAGGGCTGGACCACCGAACCCTTTTCCTACCAGCGCTTCGGTGAGGGCGAACTCGACCGACTGCGCGGTGGAGACCAGACCGCGCCTTCGACCGGTACAAGCGGCGCGCAATCCGAGGGCGAGAAGGGCCATAACGCCATCGCGCTGGTGCTGAGACTCCCCAACCAGATGATCATGCTGGTCGGCCGCGACCTCGGCGAGCCCGAGCGCTTCCGCGCCGTCATTCGCCGCTCGCTGATGCTGGCGCTGGGGATGATGGGCCTCGGCGGACTCTTGATCTGGTTCTTTGTCGGGCGCGCGGCGCTGAAGCGCATCGACAGCGTCTCCGACGCCAGCCGCCGCATCATGGGCGGCGACCTCAGCGGACGGCTGCCGGTGACCGGTGCCGGCGACGAGTTCGACCGCCTGTCGGAAAACCTCAACACGATGCTCGCCCGCATCGCGAGGCTGAACGAGGGGCTGAAGCAGGTCTCCGACAACATCGCCCATGACCTGAAGACGCCGCTGACCAGACTGCGCAACCGCGCTGAGGCCACACTTGCCGGCAAGCGCAAGACGACCGACTACCGTCAGGCGCTGGAGGGCACGATCGCCGAGTCAGACCAGCTCATCAAGACGTTCAACGCGATCCTGATGATCTCGCGGCTGGAGGCCGGCTATTCCTCCGAGACGACCAGTGCGGTCGACCTCGCCGCCACCGTGAGCGACGTCGTCGAGCTCTACGAGCCGGTCGCGGAGGAGGCGGGCGTTGCGTTGGAAGCCACCGTGCCGGAAGCCGTCACCATCAACGGCAACCGCGAGCTGATCGGCCAGGCGCTGTCGAACATCGTCGACAACGCGATCAAATACTCGACCGGCGCCACCGACGCGCCGAAAGTGCGCGTCGCGCTGGAGCGCGCCGGCGGCGAGGTCAAGCTCGTCGTCTCCGACAATGGCCATGGCATCCCCGACGATGCCGACCGCGCCAGGGCCACTGAGCGTTTCGTGCGGCTGGAAAAGAGCCGCTCGCAGCCGGGCTCGGGCCTGGGCCTCAGCCTCGCCAAGGCGATCATGACTTTCCACAACGGCAGGCTTGATCTTTTGCCCGCCAATCCTGGATTGTCCGTAGTCATGAGTTTCCCGGCGCGGGAGGCGCATTGATGGCGGCGAGGATGGCGAAGAAAGCAGCAGAACCCGCATGGCAGTTGCGCCCGGCGCTGGTGCTTCACCCATTGGATGGCGACCGTGCCCGGCGCGAACTGTCGGAGATCGCGGACGCCGCCGAAGAAGACGGTCTTCCACGCCTGGCTGCGTTCCTTGCCGGCGAGGGGCTGCCGCAGGATCTGCTCGCCGCCATTTTCGACCTGTCGCCCTTCTTGCGCGATACGGCCCGTCGCCGGCCGGCCATTCTCGATGCGCTGTTCGAGCGGACGGTCGAAGCGCGGCTTACCGAGATCGGCAAGACGATCGATCGCGCGGCGCGGGCCGAGAATGTTTCCGAATCCAGCCTGATGATGGAACTCAGGCAATTGAAGGCCGAGGCGCATTTTCTGATCGCGCTGGCCGACCTTGCCGGCGAAGCCGAGACCGCGGTGACGGTGCGCCGTCTCAGCAACCTTGCCGATGCCTCGACGCGCGCCGCCGTCGATTTCCTGCTTCTGGACGCGCATGGGCAGGGCAAGCTCAAGCTGCCCGATTCCAAGGACCCTGCGCGTGGCTCTGGCTGGATTTTGCTCGGCATGGGCAAGCTCGGCGCGCACGAGCTGAACTTTTCCTCCGACATCGATCTTGTCGTCTTCTTCGATCCCGAGGCGCCGGCTGTCATCGATCCGCTCGATGCGACGGAGCTGTTCTCGCGGCTCACCCGCCGTCTCGTGCGCATCCTGCAGGACCGCACCGAGCACGGATACGTCTTCCGCACCGATCTGAGGCTCCGCCCCGATCCCGGCTCGACGCCGCTGGCGATCCCGGTCGAGGCAGCACTTCGCTACTACGAGGCGCGCGGCCAGAACTGGGAGCGCGCCGCCATGATCAAGGCGCGGCCGGTGGCGGGCGACCTTGCCGCGGGCACGGCCTTCCTCAAGGAACTGCAGCCCTATGTCTGGCGCAAATACATGGACTATGCGGCGATCGCCGACGTGCACTCGATCAAGCGCCAGATCCATGCCCATAAGGGCCATGGCGAGATCGCGGTCAAAGGCCACAACGTCAAGCTTGGCCGCGGCGGCATCCGCGAGATCGAGTTCTTCGTCCAGACGCAGCAGTTGATTGCCGGCGGCCGCTTTCCGGAGTTGCGCGGCCGCGAGACGGTGCCGATGCTGGGCGCGCTCGCCGCGCGCGGCTGGATCACCGCCGATGCGCGCGATGCGCTTACCCGGCAATACTGGTTCCTGCGCCGTGTCGAGCACGCCATCCAGATGGTGGCCGACGAGCAGACGCATATCCTCCCGGAAGAGGACGAGCAGCTTGAGCGCATAGCGTTGATGCTCGGCTTTGCCGGCGAGGCGGAGTTCGCGCAAGCCTTCCGCGCTTCGCTGCAGCAGGTCGAGCGTCACTATGCAGCGCTGTTCGAGACGGCACCCGAACTGTCCGCCGGCGTCGGCAATCTGGTCTTCACCGGCGACGTCGACGATCCCGACACGCTGCAGACCTTGCATCGGCTCGGCTTCCAGCGCCCGAGCGACATCTGCCGCGTCATCCGCGGCTGGCATTTCGGCCGCTACCGCGTCACCCAATCGGCCGAAGCGCGCGAGCGGCTGACGGAGCTGGCGCCGGCGCTGCTGCAAGCCTTCGGCCAGACGCGCCGCGCCGACGAGGCGCTGATCCGCTTCGACGAGTTCCTCGCCGGCCTGCCGGCCGGCATTCAGCTCTTTTCGCTTCTGCAGTCGAACCCGGCGCTGCTCAAGCTGATGGCGACGATCATGGGCGCCGCGCCCCGGCTCGCCGCCATCATCACACGTCGGCCGCATGTGTTCGACGGCCTGCTCGATCCGGCCTTGCTTACCGAGCTGCCGGACCGTGCCTATCTTTCGGCGCGGCTTGCCGCCTTCATAGAGGGCGACCGCGCCTATGAGGACGTGCTCGACCGCCTGCGCATCTTCGCCTCAGAGCAGAAATTCCTGATCGGCGTGCGCCTGCTTGCCGGTTCGATCGATCCCGCGCGGGCGGGGCGCGCTTTTTCCGATCTAGCCGACCTCACCATCGAGGCCGCGCTCAACGCAGTCACTACCGAGTTCGCACGGCGCCACGGCAGGATTGCCGGGGGCAGGGTGGCGCTGCTCGGCATGGGCAAGCTCGGCAGCCGCGAACTCACCGCGGGCTCGGACGTCGATCTCATCCTGCTCTACGACCACGACGCGGATGCGGAGGAATCCGACGGAAAGAAACCGCTGGCGCCTTCGCACTACTACACCCGCATGACGCAGCGGCTGATCGCCGCCGTCTCGGCGCCCACGGCCGAAGGCGTGCTCTACGAGCTCGACTTGCGCCTGCGTCCCTCCGGCAACAAGGGGCCGGTCGCCACGCATGTCGACGCTTTCAAGAAATACCAGCATCGGGACGCCTGGACCTGGGAGCACATGGCGTTGGCAAGAGCACGCGCTATCTGCGGCGATGCCGAACTCTGCGCCGAGGTCGAAGAGGAGGTAGCGGCGGTGCTTGCCCAGCCGCGCGATGTCGCCAAGGTGAGGGCGGAAGCTTCGGAGATGCGGGCGCTGATCGAGAAGGAAAAGCCGCCGCGCGACCACTGGGACATCAAGCTGATCCCGGGCGGCCTCATCGATCTCGAATTCATCGCCCAGGTCGCGGTCATCACTGGCGCGATCGAACCCGGCCGCCGGGTGACGGCGACGGCGGAAGTGCTGGCGCGGCTGGCGCCCGGCTTCGCGGCTGCGGGTGTCCGGCAGGAACTTTGCGAGGCCTGGCAGCTCTATCTGGCCCTGACCCAGATGATCAGGCTTTGTCTTACCGGAGAGTTCCAGCGCGACGACGTGCCGCCCGGGCTTTCGGATCTGCTTCTGGCAGTCACCGACCTGCCGGATTTCGGTGTGCTGGAGGCGCACCTCAAGGAGACGTCGCGGAAGGTCCGCAAGGATTTCGGCCTTCTGCTTCGTGCGGGAGCGTCGCAACGCCCGCCTGGTCGCATCGAAGGTGACGATGCAATAAGAGAAGACCCCTGAGAAAATCCACGAAGCTCGCCCTTGGCTTCGTGGCGCTGGCCGGCGCCGTGGGCAGCACGGCTTACGCCGAAAAGAACACCAGTGGCGAGCACATCCCCGGCGGCGTTACGATGCGCCTCGGTAAAGCCATGACAGGTCCGGATAGCACCATCAGCTTCGACCAACTCTCCAGCGCTATGGATGTGCGGCTAAGGAAGTTGATCGCTGACAATGGCGGCAAACTCACTGTTGCCGAACTCGTTGATGCGTTGGAGAAGGCGCACTTGGAGTCCTGAGATCGCGCGACTACTCGGTGCGTTGCACCCGGCGGAGCCGGCGGCGCGCATGCGCCTGCAGGAGCCGATCGCGCAGATAGGCGTAGAAGCGTGGCGGCAGCATGCCGTAGTGGAAGCGGGAGGGGATTGCTTCCCGGTATTGGCCTGAGATCAGGTCCTGGCCAAAGGAAATCGTTGGTTTCGCTTACTACGACCCATGACGGCATGCCGTCGAGCCCAAGATGAGCCTTGAGAGCCGCGGGCATCTCGATGGCGTCGGCAGGGTCAGACGGGGCAGAATGTGTGATCGGAACCACCGTCACGACCTCGCGCCCCTCCACTATCCGACGCGCGGCGACAATGGCGCAAGGCCGGTTCTTGCGACCTTCTTCGACACCGTCCTTGTGCTCGCCCGACCAGAGGTCGGAATAGGAAATTACCAGGCCGGGAACAGGCTTGGGCAGGCTCACGGCGTCCAGTCTTTGAGCATCTGATCCAGCTCATTATACTGAGATGGGACTGCGCTTTCGGCGATAGCCCTCAGCGTCTCTTCGTCAAGGTCCTCGATGGGTCTAGCGACCTTTCCCTTGACCAGCACTTCGAACATTGCCGCCGACAGAAGCACAGTGTGGGTCCGGCCATTCTTGGTTATGGCGACCGGCGCCCGCTGAGCGGCGTCCTGGAAGCGGCCGACATTCTGTTGGAATTCCGTCGATGTCACACGCATGAAAGTCACCTCTTTATCCAAAATAGATAAAATAGATAACTTTTCAAGAGCAGCGCCGCGCGGTCGTCGTCGTCAGCTTTCAGGCCGCCGCCTTCACCGTCGGCGGCGCCTTCTTCAGCGGGATGCGCACCGACACGATGGTGCCGACGCCTTCCGTCGAGCGGATCTTCAGCGCGCCGCCCTGCAGTTCGGCGAGCGAACGCGATATGGCCAGCCCTAGGCCCGAGCCGGTATGGTTCTTGGAGAACTGGTTCTGCACCTGCTCGAACGGCCGTCCGAGCTTGCTCAGCGCCTGTTTCGGGATACCGCAGCCATTGTCCTCGATGGTGAGCACCAGCGCGCCCGAGGCGTTGCGCGCCCGAACTGTGATATGGCCGCCCTGTCCAGTGAACTTCACGGCGTTGGAAAGAAGGTTGATGGCGATCTGCTTGATCGCGCGGCGGTCGGCGTAGAGCCGCATCGCATCGGCGATGCGCGTCTCCACCGTGATCGATTTCTCCGCCGCCTGCAGCGAGATGACCCGAACCGTCTCCTTGATCAGCGGGCAGAGGTCTATCTCTTCGCGGTCGAGCGAGAACTGGCCGGCCTCGATCTTCGACATGTCGAGTATGTCGTTGATGACGCCGAGCAGGTATTTGCCGCTGCCGTTGATGTCGCTGGCATATTCCTCGTAGCGCTCGGAGCCCAGCGGCCCGAATAGGCGCTGCTCCATCAGCTCGGAAAAACCGATGATGGCGTTGAGCGGCGTGCGCAGCTCGTGCGACATGTTGGCGAGGAATTCGGATTTCGCCCGGTTCGCCGCCTCGGCGCGCTCGGTCTCCTTCATGTATTTGCGGTTGAGCTCGACCAGCTCCTTGGCGCGTTCCTCCTCGGCGCGGCGGGCGAGGCTGAGGTCGTGGATCGTCGCCATCAGGCGGCGCTCGCTGTCGACCAGCTTTTCCTGATGCAGCTTGATCTGGGTGATGTCGGAGCCGACCGAGACGATGCCGCCGTCCCGGGTCCTGAGCTCATTGACTTGCAGCCAGCGGCCGTCGGCGAGCTGGCGCTCCAGCGTGACGCCGCCATGCGGACCGTTGGCATTGGCGAGCCTGCGCTCCGAGGCAAAGGCGAGCATGCGCTCCTCCAGCATGTCGCGGGTCGCGCCCGGCACCACGTCGCGATCCGAGAGGCCGTTGTCCTTCTGGAATTTGGAATTGCACATGATCAGCCGCTCGGCGGCATCCCACAGCACGAAGGATTCGTTGATGTTCTCGATCGCCGTCCTCAGCCGCATATCCGCCGCTTCCGAGCGCAGCGCCAGGTGACGCTGCTCGGTGACATCGACGGCGATGCCGATCAATTGGATCTCCGGCGCCTCCGGGTCGATCACCTGGGCGCGGGCGCGCATCCACACCCATTGCCCGTCCGCGTGGCGCATGCGGAACACCTGGTCGATATGGTCGATCTCGCGCTCGACGATGCGGTTGGCGAGTTGGAACAGATCGCCGTCGTCGGGATGGATGATCTCGTCGACCTCGCCGAACGACAGCATGGTATCGTAGGGCTCGTAGCCCAGCATGTCGTACATCGAGCGCGACCAGTACATCTTGCCGCGCACCATGTCCCAGTCCCACAAGCCGCAGCGGCCGCGCACCAGCGCCATGTCGATGCGCTGATGCGCCTCGAGATAGATGCGGTCGGCCGCCTGGGCGCGCGCCGCCTGGCCGAAATAGGCATAGAGGATGACGATCAGCACGCCCGCCGTCAGCACGAACAGCGTGACGTTGAGCGACACCGTCTTGCGCCAGCCGTCGAACACCGCCTCCTTGGGCACGAGAACCGCCGCGGCGTTCTTGCGGTCGCCTGTGAGGCTGACGGCGGCAAACCAGTCCTTGCCGCCGATGCTGACATCCATCACGCCGGCGCGGTCGCCGAACATGAACAGCGGTTGTCCGCCGAGCACAAGGCTGTCGAGCGGGCGCCCCCGCCAGCCGGTCGACAATGGCGACACGGCGATGATCTTGAAGGCGCCGTCGGTGATGGCAAGCACGTGGCTGCGGCCCATGGCGCCTTGGCGGCTGGTGGTCTCCAGGAGGTCCACGGCATTGGCGCCGGCCGCGCTCGGGTTCGCGGTGATTGCCTGCGCCATCTGTCCGGCGGCCAAAGACAGCACCGCCTTGGTCTCCCGTTCGACCTCGTCGCGCTCGTTCACCAGCGACAGGAAGCGCAGCGCGGCGATGACGATCAGGAAGATGACGATCAATGCGGGGATCGAGCGGCGCAGCAGCGGCTCCGCCGCCAGCAGCCGCTGGTAGGCGGGCTCGGCGATCAGGCGCGCGTTGCCGGCAAGCCCGTCGCCCCTTGCCACGCGACGCGCAAAAGCCTTCCCTCCGGGCGCGCCCCACGCGTCCGTCTTGGCCATAAATGGCACTCCCCGATTTGCCGCATACTTGACGATCCGGCTACGCCGCACGCCCGAATCGTCATTAAAGAATCAAAGGTGATTCGCCTTGTCCAGAGGCGCGGCCAAAAAAGATTAAAAGTTGATTGAAATTGACGCTTTTTCCCTTCTCCCCCTGTGGGAGAAGGTGGATCGGCGCGCAGCGCCGAGACGGATGAGGGGTGTTCCAGCGGAGTGAGACGTTGGCGTTCCCTGGAACACCCCTCATCCGTCGCCTTCGGCGACACCTTCTCCCACAAGGGGAGAAGGTTAGGCGCTAGCCCTTGAACTCCTTCGCCAGCAGGTAAAGCTCCACAGACTCGTCGCGCGAGGCCGGCGGCTTCACATGATGGACCGAACGGAAGTTCTGCTTGAGCCGCGACAAGAGCTCGTTCTCGGCGCCGCCCTGAAAGGTCTTGGCGAGGAAATGCCCGCCGGGCTTGAGCACCTGCAGCGCGAAATCGGCCGCCACCTCGCACAGATGCATGGTGCGCAGATGGTCGGTGCGACGATGACCGGTGGTCGGAGCTGCCATGTCCGACAGCACGACATCGGGCTGACCGCCAAGCGCCTCGGCAAGCTTTTGCGGCGCTTCCGGATCGAGGAAATCCATCCGCAGGATGACGGCGCCCGGCACCGCGTCCATCTCCAGATAGTCGATGCCGACGACATGCGGATTTTCCGCCGTCGACTTCGTCCGCGCCGCCGCCACCTGGCACCAGCCGCCGGGGGCGGCACCGAGGTCGATCACCTTCATGCCGGGCTTGAGCAGATGGTGCTAGTCGTCGATCTCGGTCAGCTTGTAGGCGGCGCGGGAGCGGTAGCCGTCGGCCTTGGAGCGCTGCACATAGGGATCGTTCATGTGGCGCTCGAGCCAGCGGCGTGAAGATTCCTTCAGCCCGCTCTTCTTCTTGATCCTGGTTTTCAGCACGCGCATGCCGGCCGAACCCGGCTTTTCCGGCTTCTTCGTCATGGCCTGATTTCTTGCCCGAGCATGATCCTGTGCGAAAACCGATCGCCACATTTCGCTGGCCCGGTCCTGAAATTCAGTATCAGGATTTCCGGTCCGCTTTTTCTCGCTCGCTTCGTCGTGCCGATTTTGCGGCGGCTTCGCGTTTCACGGAGGGCTTCCCCCACTCCGTCGCCGCTTCGCGGCGCCACCTCTCCCCCCTCCGGAGGGAGAGGAAAGCTAAGGTTGGCGACCTCGCGCCTTTCCTCTCCCCCGTCGATCGGGGGAGAGGTGTCGAGCGAAGCTCGACGGAGTGGGGGTCGACTGCTCATCAGAGCAACGCAGCCACTTTTTGGGGTCATGCGCGGCGCCCGTCATGACGCCAGACACCGTCGTCGGCCATCAGCTCGCTCAATATGCCTTCGCGCAGGCCGCGGTCGGCGACGCGCAGCCGCTCGGACGGCCACACGCCGCGGATCGCTTCCAGGATGGCGCAGCCGGCAAGCACGAGGTCGGCGCGGTCGGCGCCGATGCAGGGATTGGCGACGCGCTGATGGAAATCCCAGCCGATCAGCTTCTCGATCATGCGGTCGACGCTCGTGCGGTCCATCCAGAGCCCATCGACCCGGCGGCGGTCGTAGCGCTCGAGGTCGAGATGGACGCCGGCCAGCGTCGTCACCGTGCCGGAGGTGCCAAGCAGATGGAACTGCGGGCTGGCGAGCACATGCGCCAGCCGGTCGCGCCCGTCGAAGGCCTTGAGGCGCCCCGCGACGTCGTCGACCATGGCGCCGAAGGTCTCACGCGTCACCGTGCGGCCGCCGAAGCGTTCGGCAAGCGAGACGACACCGACGGGAAGCGACGTCCAGGAAACGATGTGGTTGGCCAGCCGCGGCGAACGCTGGCCGCGGGTCAGGTCGATCAGCGCGATCTCCGACGAGCCGCCGCCGATATCGAACAGCACCACGCCGCGCGTGTCACGCTCGACCAGCGAGCCGCAGCCGGAGACCGCTAGGCGGGCCTCGGTCTGGCGGTCGATGATCTCAAGCTTGAGGCCGGCCTCGCGCTCGACGCGTTCGAGGAACTCGACGCCGTTCTCGGCGGAGCGGCAGGCTTCGGTGGCGATCAGCCTTGCCTTCCTGATCTTGCGGTTGCGCAGCTTCTCGCCGCAGATTTTCAACGCCTCGACGGCGCGGTCCATGGCGGCCCGGCCGAGCCGCCCGCTGGCGGAGAGCCCCTCGCCCAACCTGACGATGCGCGAGAAGGCATCGATGACGCGGAACTGGCCGTGCCGGCCGGGCAACGCGACAAGCAGCCGGCAATTGTTGGTGCCGAGATCGAGCGCGGCGAACACCGGCAGCTCCTGCTGCGGCCGCCGCTGCACGTTCGAAACCGGCGGCTGCGTCGTTGCCGCCGCGGGCTGCGTTGGATGGCTGACGGGATTGGCGGCGGGTGCCGACACCGGTATGGCGCCATTCTCGTCGCGCGCGAACACCTTGCGACCGCGCCTGCGCTTGCGGCGCTTGCGCGTCTTGCCCTTCTGGTTCTCGCCTTGATTGTCGGCATGTCTTTGGTCGGCATGTCTGGCATGCGCGCCAGCATGGCGGCTGAACCGCCCAGCGGACGGGGCGGCCGACTCCGCCGGCGATGCCCCGGACATGCCCACTGCCGACGCGCCCGCGCCGGTATCGTGGTCTTCCACTGCAATTCCTTTCGGCGCCGCGCGAACCCGAAGGACGCAGCAGGCACCTCGATTTGTTTCAAGTTGAGGACAGACTAGCAGCGCGATCCGCAATCACCAAGAGCGCGTGGCCTGATTTTTGGCGGCGCCACGCCGGGGCAATCTCTTGCCGGTTGAATAGCCGGCTTCAATCAGGCATGTCTCAAATGAGGGTTGGAAAAGGGTACTGGGCAACATCATATCAATGAGCTTGATCGCATGATGACGACGCCATGAACTGGGGGCGCTATTTCTGGCCGATCATCGGCATAGCGGCCGTGGTGTTCTCACTTTGGCTGCTCATCCACGAGCTGCGCGGCATCTCGATCGACGACGTCTGGGCCGGCATCGTCGCCATCCCTCCGCGCGCCTGGATGTTTGCGGCGCTGAGCTCGGTCGTCGCCTATGCCTCGCTCGCCGGCTACGACCACATCGCGCTGCTTCATATCGGCAGACGGGTCTCGTGGCTGTTCGTCACGCTTTGCTCCTTCACCACCTATGCGCTGTCGCACAATATCGGCGGCTCGGTGCTGTCGGGCGCCGTGATCCGCTACCGCGCCTATGGCACGAGAGGCCTGACCGGCCAGGATGTCGGCGTTCTGGTGGCGATCTGCTGGATCACCTTCGTGCTCTCCAGCCTGCTTGTCGGCGGCCTCGTGCTGGTGCTGGAACCACAGATCGTCGATCGTTTCACCACGACCCCGCACCACGAACTGGCAGCGGCCGCCGGCCTCCTCATGCTGATCCTGGTCGGCGTTTATGTGTTCTGCAGCTGGCTGCATCTGAGGCCGCTCAAGATCGGCGGCTTCCAGGTGCATTACCCGGCGCTGCCGATCGTGGCGCGGCAATTGCTGATCGGCCCGGTCGAATTGCTGGCGGCCGCGGCAATCATCTACTTTGCCCTGCCGGCGGCCGGCAATCCCGGCTATTTCGTCGTGCTCGGCGTGTTCATGGTGTCGTTTTCGGTGGGGTTGCTGTCGCATGCGCCGGGTGCGCTTGGCGTCTTCGAGATCGTCTTCCTGGCCGGTCTGTCGCATATGGACCCGGTCGGCGTGCTGGCCGCCCTCCTGGTGTTCCGCCTGTTCTACCTGATCATCCCGCTCTTGATCGGGCTCGGCGTGGTGCTGTTCTTCGAGCATTCGCAATACAGCCGCGGCGAAGGCTGAGCCTTCCCAAGCGCTCGGCGACCGAACCAGAAAAAAGCCTGCGATTGAAACGCCGCGCGGGGTTGACTATTTTCCGGCGGCGGCTACAAGGCAGCGCTCGCGGCGCATGAGCCGCCCGCATCGCGCGACGCCAGCCGCGCCTGCTGGGGAATAGGTTAACGGTAGACCCACGGACTCTGACTCCGTTAGTCCTGGTTCGAATCCAGGTTCCCCAGCCAGATCGGATGATAGGCCTAAAGTTGGCGAAGCATCAGCCAGTTGGCAGCGCCAACCTGGCTTCGAGGCCGGCGCGTTGGCGAAAGAGCGTTAAACGACGCCGACGAATTTCTTTGTGACCGCGTCGAAGCCCTTCGATGTTGGATGCAGCTCGTTTGCCCACCAGGTTTTGTAGGTTGAGCCCGTCGCCAGCGTGTTGCGCAAATCCAAAAATCTGACATGTCCAAAGGGTGATATGCCGGCGAGACCAGCGAGCATTGTGTTGAAGCGGTCAATCAGTTCGACGCAAATCTGCCTTCTCTTGCTCATCTGCGAGTAACCCTTTCGGCGAAAGCCTGGCTCAAGCCAAGGGCCTGGAAACGGACCCCAGCCTCCCAGGAAGCCTCGTCCGTCGGGTACCGGATAGTCATAGCCATGAATCACGATGGGCACAGGATGACCGAGGTGCGCTTTGCAGATTTCGGTGATTGCACTCAGGATGGTCACGTACGCATCACGAATGCGCTGATCGACAACGCCTGTGACGATTGATTGGTTGAGTCCGGCGATGCTTGACATCGCATGGTTGAGTAGCATGGCAAACTCGTCACCTGCCACATCATTGCCACCACCTGAAAGAAGGATCGCACGCGGTTCGACGCCCGTACGAAGAACCTTTTCGACCCGACGTGAGAAGTCGTCGAGTTGACCGTCCGAATAAGCCATGTCCTCGACTGTATCGCCGCGATGGGCAGCCGACTCAACATCAAACCCATAGCTATCCTCAAGATCACTCAGGATATCGTGAAACGGATAGTCGAACCACGAATCCCCCTCGGCGATCAGCACACCCATGCTGGCATGCGTGACGGGAGCCTTGGTGGGCTCGTTTCTTGCTGTCGGCTCGACCTTGATTTTTGCCTTTGCCAACACGCGCTGTCGTTTTTCTATTGCCTGGGCACGACGTTTGAGTGTGGCTAAAGCGAGTGCCTTGCCAACGGCAACCGCTTTGTAAGGATTTTGTTTCTTCGCCATCGATATCCCCATGTAATGATATCAACGCACCTTCAAAATGGCAAGCGGATCGCTCAGCTACCAAGGTTAGTTAAGCCTGCAACAACTAGACAACTCCCAGGTTGCTCAGAGCTGATCGAGTGAGTACTTTCGGTCGATCAGGCCTCAACTCGTCGGATCAAGTTCGTCATCTCCAAATTTGATGCCGGCGAGCCCAGAATACCATTAGGTTGCCGGACAAACTGCCAGGGTCTGCCCCATCCACACTTGGCGTTGCGCAGGAATTCACCGAGATTTAAGAGCGCTGACGCAAGAAAAATCTTTAGCATTATTGTTACCTCGCCAACTGCTTGAACTTATGTCTAGATTCAGACGTATCTTTCTCCCCAGTCGAAGTCGTCACGGTGTCATGCCGTCGCCATGAGTTTCTTATACTGATTTTTAAACTCACAAAAGTCTCCTGCACTCATGTTTGAGCGCCAGGGGCACCCAACATCTGCCAAATAACTATGAACGACCACATTCCCGCAGCCAGCCGACCTTTCCACTAGACCCACACAACCATGCGCCCGTCATTAGGATGGCCGCAGAATGCGCCTCGAGTTACATTTCGAACTTCGTCTAGATTGAACGTTAAGCCAATGCCTCGCGGCGTCACGTTTTAGTTTCTACATAAACACCGCTTTCGGCAGAGTCGGATACGACCCAACCAATCCGGACTGGAGCCTATAGGTTTGGACTGCCAGGGTGCCCTAGCCGCGGAAGTCCAAGGAATTCGGAAAAATACATCGCTCGATGCAGGACATCGGCGCTGTAATCCCTCCCGGTTGTGCCCTCATCAGGATTCCCGGACGTACTAAAATAATAGTAGGCTCTGAGCCCAGAATTATACGAAGCAATAGTTATGCGAAGTAGCTGGTCGCCGTTGAACGCTTCACCCACAAAAGACCTTCCGCCGACCTTTAGTCTTTTTCCTCTCCCTTGCTCTACCTGCTCTCGTTTGTCGGCGAGCACTAAAGCTCCCTTTGCGATACCGAGATTCGCATCCTTCCAAGCCCCAGATTTGACCCAGTCCGGAAAGCTACGATCATCTATCTGCATGATTCCATAGCCGTGGCCGCCGTCACCAATGATGTTCCGCATGTTCGTCTCCCGAGAGGCAATCGCCATCATCACCCCAGGGGAAAAGCCCCATCTCTTCGCTTCGTCCTTGAAAGCCTGAATCCATCCCTGTGTTTTCGCCTTGTTATACTGCGCCTTTAGATGACTGGGCTGCCAAGACGATGTGGACAACTCGGTCTCGGATCTGCCCGCGCCGTGAAGGGCCTCCGACCGAATGATAGAGCGAACGACAGGCAGGGCTAACGCAGCCTCCAGTTTGGCAGCGGCCGCTTCGGGACGGCCCGAGGTAAAGTCGACGACCTTCAACGTGACTGGCTTGGATTCGCCAGCATCATTTAAGGCGGCACAAGCAGCCGCTACCTGCGCAACGAACGCCTTCCAAGCCCCCGGTTTGCCTCGGAGGACGCTCGGGCAGTTTTTTCTAGTCCAGTCATGATGCTGCCTCAGGCCAGCTGTTGGCGTCATTTTGATTTGGTGTAATAGCGTGGCAGCCAGCCACGCTGCATTTTCATAGGCCAACTTGTTATTCTGCTCGGGATGCTGGCAGACCTCTACACCGATGCTGGAGGCGTTTGCTGCGGGGCCGGCGTGATAGGCTTTTTCGGTAGTCGGTATGTGCCGATAAATTTCAAAGTCATCCACAGTAAAGTGCCACGATCGCAGATAGCCGCTCAAAAGAGCACCAGTCACCAGTGCCCTAGCGTGGGCATTTGCATTGGCACCACTCTGGGAATTGCCCGTGTTGTGGATAGTAACACTAGTCGCCACGATAGGTGTCCCTGGTCTATCAACACGCCCTTTGGGTATCATGGCGTCTGTAACAACTGTCACGGGCATCGAAGCAGACCCTCCTCCATAGCAATTCCTAGACTTTGCGGGCTCCCTCCTGCCGCGCGATACTCGCCTTGTGGGCAGCCACGCGCTCCCGAATTTCTTCGCGCATAGCCTCTTGGAGTTTGTCGCGCGCAGAACAGTGATTTTCCATTTTCAGAGCCTATTTCGCCAAAACGAGATCATTTTGCTCGTGCAGTAGTAGCCGAAGTTACCTCGCGCATCCGCCAACATCCCGCCATCGGCGAGGAGAGGCCACCAAGGGGACTAACACGCCGAGGCAATTCGGATCTATTGGCAAAGTGGCAGCGGATAGAAGCGAACCTTCAGGCCCTTCTTGGTTCGATAGCGCGCGATCCATGACTCCAACGTGAAGTTTTGTTCCCACCGCGCCCTGGATGATGAGTTTGAATATATCTTACGGTTACCACCCTTCCCGGCGGGGCCAAGGAGCCCAACGTGACCTATATTTCGTCTCCCATTCTTCATCGTCGCGGTTGGTGAGATTATTATTCCTCCTGGCTGCGTGTCCGCTTCCTGCCAGGTACTTCCATAGCACTGCTGAAGCTCAGAATCGAATACCGATGTTCCATCCGCTCTGGTTATCCAGCGCCCAAGCGCATTGTATACGATATGGCGAACCGTCCAGACACATGCTAGATTTCCGGAGTCTGGGCCATTTTTCGAGGAGAACTTATTCACCTGCTGTGCCATGTACGTATAAACATTTTCGTGATCAGCATCGGAACTCCTGGAGCAGGCCTTCTTGGACCCTGCAAATATTCTTGTCCGCTCAATTCCAGATACATCTACAAAGGTGTCGGCATCGACTATATGCCATGACTCTCCATCCCACTGGAAGACTATTTGCCCTCCATCAAACTCACTCCTTTGAGTTATCGTTAAGAACCGTACGCCATTTACAATTGCCTCTGAAATAGTATTTTCGTAGTCTTCGGTATCATCGATGAAGCTCTCTATTTCCGGGTAATCCTCGATAGTGAGCATTTGATTCTCCTTGGCTAGCCCTGGTCGAAAGAAATTATCTTCTGTATTATGTCTTACATTCTGTCTTCGCTTATTTCGTTGTATGTGTTGACTTTCATTACCTCAGCAGCCGCCCCAACTGTTCCAATTGCCGATGGAATACTCCCGGCATCGCGGTACCGATTGAGATCGATAAATGCCGCTGCGAGTGGATAATCGTCGTCTGAATTTCGTAGACTCCTACTGATTTGAAGGAGCGTTTTCGCGCGAGTAGCGTCCATAGCAGCGATCAAAGCAGGCATCGTCTTTTCGTAGAAGAGATTCTTGTCGACCTGCCCAATGCCCCCCAGTACAGCGGTCGAGGCGGCGCTCAGCGCGGATTTTGTTGCAGCAGTTCCAGTCACCGCACCGATCCCCGTTAACGTAATAGCGGCGAGGTTCCCACCCGCGTTAATCGAGTTCGATTCGGCATTTATGTTTCGAACAAATTCAGCGTATTTCATGTCGTAGTACGCCAAACGTCCGTATACTATTCTGTTTCTTAAGATCTTTCGAACTTTTTTTTGCGTCGCACCGAGGTATTTCTCTACCAGCGCCGGCTGAAAGTATGTAGCGAACGCGACTTCATCGGCCTGACCGGCCACATAGTCCCGAGGATAGCCTTCCACCGATGTACACGACGAGAGAATTGCGACCCCAGCAAGAGCCATTAGCCAACGGGCGACGTCTGATAGAGATATCGACCGCACTTCGCCGTCCGCGCCACGTTGCCGTGCTGGTCCCAGTACGTTTCCGCGCTGGGCCTTTCTTATGCCCGTAGGCAACATGTTACTTACTTTCATTTGGCGCTCGAACTTGGGGCGAAGGTGCGAACCGAAGCTCTGGAGTCTTAACCGGCGGCCATAGCCCAATCGTGCTGAAATTGCCTCTTGGCGTTTTCGACAAACGGCACCTGCACCCCCCTCTTCACCAGCAGAGACTTCTCAATCCCCAGTATCTTCCGCACGCTCGCCAGCGCCGCCTCGTTCACCTCGATATAGGCGACGATGTACCACTCGCCGTTTTCTTCCCTTGCCATGCCCAGCGGCTCGGCGTGCCATTTCAGCGCGCCGTGGTGGGGCATGAAGTAGGTTTCCTGGACGCCGCCGACGGCGCTCAGGCCCTCCTCGAGGGCGTATTCCATGACCGCGCAGCAGAGCTGCGTCAGCGTGCCTCGCAACCCGGTCGAGCGCTTGTCGGGAACGACGAAGGTGCGCGTCCATTCGGCCCAGTCGGGACGTCTCGGGACGCCCGATTTCTCGCACATGTGAGGAAAGACCTCCGAGACCATGTGCGGCTCGCTCGTTGGGATCAATCGAGCCGAGGTCACGACGCGACCATCTTCGATACCGAGCAGATAGGTCGCCGCGTCGGTATCGAACTGGTCTAGCTCGCGGCCGTCCGGGCTCGGAGGGCGCCAGCGTTTCTGATGCACGAAGAAGTCATGCCGCCGGCGCAGAAACTCGTCGAATTCGTTTTCGTAGAGATGCTTGTTATGCGCATTGACGACATGAGCCGTAATCATCGCGCGATCCCCCGATCGTTCTTTTGGGGGAATAGTTGCAGTTGTTCTAATGTACGTCACCTGTCCGATCGGACAGTTGACGCAGTTACGGGTGAATCAAGCGCCGGCGCACCGCCTCGACGACGGCTTGCGTAGTGGTGGCCACGCCAAAGGCCTCGCGGGCCCGTGTCGCGTGCCATTTGACGGTGCGCTCAGTTAAGCCCAGAATCTGCGAGGTTTCCGACGAGGTCTTGCCGGCCGCCGCCCACAGCAGCACTTCCTTTTCCCGATCGGTCAGCGGACCTTCACCGTCTTCATCGTCATTCGCAAGCGCCTGGATCGCCATGCCGGCGTACACGGCCATGGTGACCAGTTGCACCTGATGGCGTGGCGACAGGTTGCAGCGCTTCTGAGAGGAGGCGAATGACAGCACGGATTGCCAGTGATGGACGCTCAGCATCGGCACGGCGAAGCCGCTGCAGATGCCGAATTCCGTCGCCTCGCCAGCGACGCGCCGCGATGCTTGCGTATCCGACCACTTGGCTGGAACTTCAGACCAAAGGAACGGCTTCAACGTCTTCGCCGAATAGATGCAGACGCCATCCACGGCGGCGTGCTCGGCCTCCACATAGCGTTCGAACCAGCCTTTGGGCCAGCCGTTCAACTCCACCATCGGCGCGAGCTTCTGCCCGCCCAGGGGCACGCCGCTCAAGATAAGATGTTCGAATCCCAGATTTTTTACCGTATCGAGCAGATCGCTCAACAGCGGTCCCGTCGCCGTGTGCTTCCTGCAGCGCTCGACGAAGTCGAATACATCCGAGTCGATCATGCCAGAGACCCCCCTCTCCCGCATGATCCATTTATAGAGGATTTTAGATAACTTGAATATAAAAATTCGCGGCTCCGGCGCAAAGTCCAGGCGAGGAGATACTTCCAGGTGCCGAAGTTGCCGTCCCGGGAAACCTTCGAGCCTGGCTGTCGTCATCTCGTCTTTACGAGCAAGCGGCCCTGCCGAGGTGACAGCGAAGAAGTTGCGGCTGCGCGCCTCACCCTTCCAGGCCGCTTGCCGCGCCGGCGTGGCGCATCATGCGCAGGAAGCTCATGGAGATGTGGGCGCGCCTTATGTGGCCGATCGATTCCCAGTCGCCGATCTCGGCCGCGGCCAGGACCTCCTCCATTTCGCGCCGGAACGCGGTGAACTCCTCCACGAGGCCCAGTTGCGGCATCATCTTGAGGACGACGCGCGCCACCTGGAAATACAGTCTTTCGCTGATCTCGCGCAGCGGCTGGTTTCCGGTCATGCCGGACAGTTCGGTGAAGAAATCCATGTTGAGCTGCAGGAAGGCGCGCTGATCCGGATTGAGCATGTCGGAATCACAGCGGGCAATCAGTGCCCGGATCCGATCCAGGTCCGCCGCCGTGCGCGGGATCGGCGAGAGCTTGCCGACCAGAAGCGCCAGTTCCAGGCGCAGATGATAGACCTGCTGCAATTCCTCGATATCGACGTCGGTGACGATGGTGCCGACGCCGTGGACGGATTGAACCAGGCCTTCGGATTCAAGGCGCGCCAGAACACGCCGGACCGGCGTGCGGCTGATCTCGAATTCCTGGGCGAGTTCTTCCTCGGAGAGCCGGCTTCCCGGCGGATAGTCGAGCAGGCAGATGCGGTCGCGCAGGATCAGGTAGATGCGTTCGAACCGTTCTCGCGCCGACAGCGGACGCGGGGGCGACGCGGCCATGGTCGCGGGCGAGGCGTCCGTATCAAGCGTCATCCAGCCTCCAGGACGGCGTGCAGGAACTGCCGCGTCCGCTCATTCTTTGGCGCGCCGAACAACTCGCTCGGCGATCCTTGTTCGCAGATCTTGCCCTGATAGAAGAAACAGACCCGGTCTGAAAATTCCTTGGCGAAGCCCATCTGGTGGGTGACCATCAGCATGGTCAGGTCATGCTCGCGGCCGAGCTGCCTTATCACCTGCAGCACTTCGCCGACAAGTTCCGGGTCGAGCGCCGAGGTCACCTCGTCGAACAGCATGATCTTCGGCCGCATGGCGCAAGCGCGGGCAATCGCGACGCGCTGCTGCTGGCCGCCGGAGAGCTGCGAGGGATAATGGTCCTTCTTCTCCGACAGGCCGACCATGTTGAGGAGCTCGGCCGCCCTTGCCTCGGCTTCGGCCCGCTTCATGCCGAGAACCGTGATCGGCGCCTCAATGCAGTTCTGCAATGCCGTCATATGCGGGAAAAGGTTGAACGACTGGAAGACCATGCCGATCTTGGCGCGAACGCGGCGGATATGGGCAAGATCGGCCGGCACGAGCTTGCCGTTCTTCTCCATATGCGTGAGAGGCTCGCCTTCCACCCAGATGACGCCGTCATTGATGGTTTCCAGCGTCATCAGCATGCGCAGCACGGTGGTCTTGCCGGAGCCGGACGGGCCTATGATGGAGACCTTCTCGCCACGGGCGATGTCGAGGCTCAATCCGTCGAGAACGGTCAGCGCGCCGTAGCGTTTGGAAACGTTGTCGAAGCGGACCATCGGTTGCTCGGTCATCGTACGGTCCTTCTGTTGAGCAGGCGTTCGAGGGCACGGATAAGCGCGGCCGATACCAGGCTCATCGCCAGAAAGA